>JAVBJY010000169.1:0-4629 GCA_031546735.1 Eubacteriales bacterium | reverse complement strand
TCAAATCGTCCACTGTCTTTACTTCATTATTTTCAACTGCATTTTGTGCAGCAGGAAACATTGTGCCAATGTTCCAAGTTTTTGTAACACCAGTCGCATCTGGTTCTACCACTGCTTCATCCGGTGCCACAACTTCTTCTTGTGGGGCAACTTGATCAGTCGAAGGAACCGCATCTGGTGTTACCACGGTTTCATCACCTGCTTGTGGTGAAGCTTCGCTCGGCACGGCTGCCTGTTCTTGCTCTTGTTGGTACGCATCCCACGTCGAGTTTACTGTATCAACAGTTTGTTGTGCAGCCTCAATAGGGGTTGGTTGTGCCGCCGTCTCGTCATCCGCTGAAACCGGGAACGAGATCGAAGAAACCAACATCGCTATGGATAAAATCCATGCTACTAATTTTTTGTAATTCTTCATTGTTATGCATTCACTCCTTTTAATTTTTTTGAGTTCAATTTTGCGTTCACACGGAACACGTCGAAAATCCTATAAATTATGCCATTTCCCCTCCTTATAAAACCATTTATAATACGACAATGCAAAATAAATTTATAGGTACAGCTCAATTATACACATCAAAAGCAAAAAAATCAACATAATTATTCGACCAAAAAAAATTACCAGATGTTAAAATTGCCAAATTTATAATGCACATGTTTGAAATTTTATACATGTTTCGCCTGCTGCTTTGTGCTTCTATCCGCACAGATTTCGTTTATACACATCCAATCCAGTATTCACAATCCCATTGTGGATATGTATGTGGATAATGTGGATAAGATTATTCCAACATGCTTTCCCCTAGCAAATATACGTCACCTGCGCCCATAGTTATCAACATATCATTGTTGATACACGTCGAAACGAGATATTGCTTCGCTTCTTCAAAGGTTTTAAAGTACAATACGTCCTTGCCCAATTTTTTGATTTCTGTTACTAAGTCTTGCGTGCTGATGCCCAAATCGTCTGTCTCTCTTGCCGCGTAAATGTCCACCAGTATGATATGGTCGGCTTCGGCTAGCGTCTGTGCAAACTCGGTTAAAAATGCCTTGGTGCGCGAATAGGTATGGGGCTGAAACACACACCATAGTTCGTGAAACGGATAGTTTCTCGCCGCTTTGATGGTGGCGGCAATTTCGGTTGGGTGATGTGCATAATCGTCCACAACTGTCACGCCGCGAAAGCTTCCCTTGATTTGAAAGCGCCTGTTGGTGCCGCGGAAGTTCATCAGCCCTTCTACAATCTGTTGCGCCTGCACACCCAAGCCCGTGGCAAGGGCACAGACCCCCAATGCGTTCAACACATTGTGTATGCCCGGCACCTGTAGCTGAATGGTACACACGAATTGACCCCGGCAATAGGCATCAAATGCCCCATAGCCACTCTGGTCAAACCGAATGTTTTCTGGATACCAGTCTGATTTTGTTTTGTCAAGCCCATAGGTGATGACGCGGCAAGGCAAATCGGTTATGACAACCGAAACGTCTTCGATGTCTGAATGGATGACAAGCATGCCGTCCGCCGGTATCCTTTGGGCAAACTGCCTGAACGACGCCATGATATGAGCAAGGTCTTTAAAGTAATCCATGTGATCGGCGTCGATGTTTAACACAATCGCGCCATAGGGGTTAAACTTCAAAAAACTGTCACAGTATTCACACGTTTCTACTATAAAGTAGTCGTCGCCCCCGATTCGTATGTTTCCCCCAATTGTGGGCAACACCCCCCCGACCGATACGGTTGGGTTTTTTTCAGCCGCCAAGAACACCTCGGTTATCATCGACGTCGTTGTCGTTTTGCCGTGGGTGCCCGCAATCGAGATCGGATATGTATAGTGCTTCATGAGTGCGCCCACAAGCGCCGCCCGATCCATCACAAGAATGTTTTTGCGCTCTGCTTCCGCCCGCTCGGGGTTATTGTCTTGTATGGCCGCCGTGTACACAACCAAATCAATGTCATCCCCGATGTTTGTTGCCTCATGCCCGATGCGTACGTCGATGCCCTGTGCCGCCAAGCGTCGGGTTGTTTCGGATGCCTTGCTGTCTGAGCCTTGCACGGTATACCCCTTGTCCTTTAAAATTTCTGCAAGACCTGACATGCTCACGCCGCCAATGCCGATGAAGTGAACTTTTTTATACATTTCTAAACTGCTGTTTTGCATATTCATTCCCTCTATTCCAATATACTTTTTTGTTTTCTTATTATACTATAAATTCTTATTTTTTAAACCAATTGTTTTTCCCGTCCGACCCATTTGCACAATCGATTTTTCTTTGTTCGACACGGTTCTACAAAATACTGCACAAATTATTCAGAATAATATTGAAAAATGTTTGGATAATTATTGTACTTTGGTATAGAAATGTGTTATCATCTCTATATAATTTACATATGACTGGAGGTCGTTTTATGCGCAGGAAAGAAATGCTTGCTATGCTTCTCGCAGGTGGACAAGGCAGCCGTTTGGGTATTTTGACAGCTGACAAGGCAAAACCGGCAGTTGCTTTTGGCGGCAAATACAGGATTATTGACTTTCCTATGAGTAACTGCATTAATTCAGGTGTAGATACTGTAGGTATTTTAACGCAGTACCAACCCCTCACCCTTAACCAACACATTGGCATCGGTATCCCATGGGATCTCGACAGAAACAAAGGTGGTGTCACCATTTTGGCGCCCCATGTAAAGGGTAGCTCTGAAGAAGGTGAATGGTACTCGGGTACGGCAAACGCTATCTTTCAAAACATCAGCTATATCGACTCGAACCATCCCGAGTATGTTCTTATTTTATCGGGTGACCACATCTATAAAATGGATTACTCTAAAATGCTTGATTTTCATAAACAAAACAAATGCGATGCGACCATCGCCGTTTTGGAAGTAACAATGGAAGAAGCAAGCCGTTTTGGCATTATGAATACCAAAGACGACGATAAAATTTATGAATTCGAAGAAAAACCAGAAAATCCGAAAAGCAATCTCGCCTCTATGGGCATTTATATCTTCACTTGGGCAAAGCTTCGAGAAGCATTGATCGAGGATAGCAAGGTGCATCCCGACAGTGACTTCGGCAAGCATATCATTCCCCGCTTCTTAGACAAAGACATGACGCTATACGCATACCGGTTTAAAGATTATTGGAAAGACGTCGGCACCATCGAGTCTTATTGGGCCGCCAACATGGAATTAATCCGCTCGTTGCCTGACTTTAACCTATACGAAGATTTTTGGAAAATATACACAAAGTCTGACCATCAACCGCCACAATATACAGGCGCGAACGCCGCCGTTACCAAAAGCCTCCTCTCAGAAGGCTGTGAAATCTACGGCACCGTCGAAAGCTCCGTCCTTAGCAACAACGTCTTCGTGGGCGAAGGTGCTGTTGTACGCGATTCGATTATCATGTCGGGCTGTGTCATTGCCGAAGGTGCTGTCGTCGACCGTTGTATCATCGATCAGCACACCACCATTTCAAAAGGCGTCATTATTGGTTCGTTTGAAAATACGCCAAACGAATGCAAGCCACACATTTACGACACCGGTATCACCGTCATTGGCTCTGATTCCTTCGTGCCCGAAAATGTTGAAATCGGAAAAAATTGCGTCATTCAAGGCAAAACAACAAAAGAAGACTACGTTGACCAAAAACTTGATTCTGGAAAAACAATTATTGTAGAAGAGGTGAATGTATGAAAGCCATAGGTATTATTCTAGCCGGCGGACATAGCAATCGCTTAAAGGACTTATGCGCTGTGCGGGCAATCTCTGCCATGCCAATCGGCAGCTGCTACCGTACCATCGATTTTACTTTAAGCAATATGTCTAATTCAGGCATAAACAAAGTTGCTGTTATTACCCAGTTTAATTCGCGTTCTTTGCTTGACCACTTATCCTCTGCAAAATGGTGGAACTTGGGCAGAAAGCAAGGCGGCCTTTTTATCTTTACTCCCTTTCTATCCACAGACAACTCGTTCTGGTTTAGAGGAACGGCCGATTCGATCTACCAAAACATTAGCTTCTTAAAACGGAGCAACGAGCCTTATGTCATCATTTCTTCGGGCGACGCCGTTTGCAAAATGGATTATCAAGATGTGTTAAACTACCACATCGAGAAAAAGGCAGACATCACCCTTGTATGCAAAGACTTGAAGGGGCAAGACGTACATAATTTTGGCGTAATGGAACTGGATGACGACATGCGCGTCATCGATTTTGAAGAAAAGCCGGTAGAACCACAAACCAACATCGTGTCCTTGGGCATCTATGTGATCCAACGCACCCTCTTGATCAAGCTACTCGAGACCATTTTGCCAGAATCCCGCTTCGACCTTGTCAAAGACATCATCATGCGTTACCGCAAGAAATTAAACATGTACGGCATGATGTACGACGGCTACTGGAAAACGTTAAACACCGTTGAATCTTACGTGAGCATCAACATGGATTTCTTAAACAAGGAAATTCGTGATATGTTTGTAAACAAAGAACCATACATCGAAACAAAACCAAAAGATGAACCGCCTGCAAAATACAATTCTGGTGCGAGCCTGTCCAATTGCTTGGTTGGCAGTGGCAGTATTTTAAACGGTGCCGCCAAAAACAGCGTTTTGTTCCGCAAAGTATACACGGGC
>JAVBJY010000031.1:0-28232 GCA_031546735.1 Eubacteriales bacterium | reverse complement strand
CCTCTTTGTAGGAAGACGATACATTTTTGATATCTGCCACCACGGTGCCAATCGATACATACACTTTGTTCATCGCCTCGGCGGATAAAGTGTCGTAGATGACACGCGCAATTCGTTCCACGTCCTCTTTCGTCTCTTTCTCTTTGAGTTCTTTGACCAATATGATGCATTTTTCATCTACAGCCGTTACAAAATCCTTCGCTTTTGTAGGAAAGATACCGCGAACGATTTCAATGACATTCAAGTCTTTGTCAATTTCGGTCTGGATTAGATACACCACACGGCGTACACTGCTTTCAATATGCAACTTCTTTGCACGGCTATAAATATCGACCAGCAATAAGTTGTCAAGCAGCAAATTTTTAACAAAATTGTCTTTATCGTAGCGTTCTTTGTACGCGACCAACAGGTTTTGGATCTGGAACGCAGTTATCTTTCCGATGCGGTACGACTCTTCGTCCTCGCCTCTTATAATAACAACATACTCTGGTAAACCGCTATCAAACACCTTGAAATATTGCGCCCCCTGAATCGACTGGCTTTTGGCCTGGCTATTCATAAATAGATCGATATCCCCAACGCTCTCTTCAAACTTTTCCTCTGTTGTGGCAACGATTTTGCCATCTCTTTCAACAACTGTCAACTCACGACGCGTAATATTTTTCATTCCGTCGATGGTATTTTGTAGTATCTGATTTGAAATCAATATGATCACTCCTCTTAATAATATTTTTTTGTATACGGCTTCTGGGTTGAGTTTATGAACCCAAAAACTGTGTTAGAACTTGTTTGACTCTCGTCATTGGTGGATCGGCAGAAAATATTGGGCACTGTGCCATTGATTAGAAATGTTTCGTGGCGATTGCTATTTTCATAAAATATATCCCATGTATACATAGTATAACAAATTTCCTCAAAATAAAAGATAATTTATATTAATTTTTTCATTTTGCAATATTAGCCTTATAAACTCCGATTATATTGTTTTTAATTTTCTTATGAATGCCTAATTTTATGCGCCTAAAAAGGATTTCTTGCTCTTATGAACGAGTTACCTTAAACATAAAATGAGTCTCAAGACGTATGCAACATATCGCGATATTGATCCTGATAAATATCGATTCGATCATAGCAAGTTTGCGCGCGTAAAAAAATGATAAAAAAATATGTTGACAAACCCTCTCTCTTCTAGTAAACTTATCAAGTGCCCATCATTGATGGTTGCGCGTCTGGAGAAGTACTCAAGTGGCTGAAGAGGCTCCCCTGCTAAGGGAGTAGGTCGTTTGCGCGGCGCGAGGGTTCAAATCCCTCCTTCTCCGTCTCAAGCATAAAAAGAAACCCCATGATTCTGGCATTTGCCAGGTGTCATGGGGTTTCTTTTTATGCCCAATATTTGGCTATTGTCTACTATTCGTCCACTACGGTCTAAATTATTCATGCTCAATCAAGCAGGAGGTGACAGACAAATACTTGCTAAACAACCAGGAATCTCATCACATCAGCTATCCTATTTATGACTACCAAATCAGAGCAAGTATACTGGCAGCTTGAATGATTTATAGATTTATTGATGTATTCATGCTATGATAATGGCAGAGTAATTTTATTTTGTATGGCTATTGCGTGATTGTGACACATAGCAATTAATTTATATTCGTTGATGAATACTTTAAGGAGATAAAATGAGAGCTATTTTTATTATAACCATTTTTTTATGTGCAATCGCTATATCTGGTTGTGATGTACAAACCAAATCAACAATTGATAAGCAAAATGAATCAGATACGCCTATACCTACTGTATTGCAAACAAGCACGCCTACAGAGAAGCCAACCATGTCATCTCCGAATGTTATGAGCGGTTCACCGACTCCACCACAAACTGCATCGCCATTGATTCACAATAATGTTACTGCCCTGCAAGCAATAGGGGATGTGCTTTTGAATAAGAAAGATTTTTTAAGCACAGATAATAATAAAAGGATGTTTTTGAAGGATATAAAAATAGATGATATAGGATTTAATGACAATACCGTCTTAAAAATAGGCGAGTTTTCTGTTGTGGATTTGGATGGCGACAGTGTACCTGAGGTTGTTCTCGAGACTGCAAATGGCCCCGGCGGTTATGAAGTTATGCGTTATTTTAATGGGGATGTATATGGTTATTTTCTTGTAACCAGAGCGATGGAAAATCTTGCCAAGGATGGAACCTTTATTGGTTCAAGTGGCGCCGCTGATAATTCCTTAAATAAATTACGCTTCTTTGCAAATACATGGGATTTTGACATGTTGGCAAATTCTGAATCGGGTGGAACCGTTATTTACTACTATGTAAACGATATTCCGGTAACAAATGAAGCATTTGAACAACAAAATTTATTTTCTCATAAAAGTGTTGACTGGTATGATTATTCCAATGAAACTGTTATGAAATGGATTATTAACCGTACCGCCCCTTTAGATTCTACTTCTGATATACCATTGACCGCTTTTTCAGATAGGCAAAAATATCTGGATCATTTGACTGATTTAGTATTGACAAACTCTCCATCATACAGTAGTTCATACGACAGAAACAACGAAAAATCAGAATATGACAGGGCTTTAAACTATTATAATGGGTGGGATATGGAGCTAAATAAAATTTATGAATTATTGTCTGCTAAGTTATCCGCTTCTGATATGAAAAAGTTGAAAGACAACGAGATTCAATGGATAAAAACTCGTGATGTAAGAGGCAATCAAGCTTATCAAGAACGGAGTGAGCGTGTCCCTCAAAGCGATAATAGTTTTATTACCGATTACAACAAGGCAATCGAAATGAAAAATTTTAAGCTTGGGGATGTTACCAAAGAGAGAACATTCTACCTTATTGACCTTTATTTTACATATAACTATATTTCAAAAACAGCATTTGAAGGATTTTTGGATAATTTAACAGTATCAAATAACATGATACCAAAAATTTCAACATCTGGAATCTCTCATCTACTCTCCATTAAATCTCCCGATGTTATAAAAGAGCTTAAAATAACAGACGATGATGCGACAGCTTCTATCGGAGATGAAAGATACTATATACCTTTATTCCGATGTGAAGAACCGGATATTTATATTTCATTTGATGGTTCTCCTACTGACCCGATAAGCGTTGTGTCTCAATCAGACAAACCACCTTATGATATAACCCCTTGCATTGGAACAACTGTATTTTTTAATGACAACAATTCATTTTGTGTCGGAGATGACATAAAACACTTTAAAGCTATATTTGGTGATGGAGAATTTCAAGAATGCTCAAACCTAAAGGGTGATAGACAGGCGTATCAGATGAAATATCGAATTGATGGTCTTAAAGTAGTATTTACTTCATATGATAAAAATTTTACTAATTATTATTTAGTTTCTTTCTCAAAGAAGTAAAGCAGCTTTGCGCAGGTTATAAGCACAACGTATAGCAATACAATGATTCCGTTTATAGACCATTTTCCTAAGGATACTGAGCTGTACCGCATAAGAGATATTTTGGACAGGCACTTACATAGTGAGATAAGAAAACGAAAAAGGCATTGAGGAAAAAATAATCCTCAATGCCTTTTTCTTGTCGGTTATTAAGCTTTTGTTACGTTAACAGCTTGTAGACCTTTAGCGCCGTTTGTAACTTCAAATTGTACAGCTTGACCCTCATCTAGAGTCTTGTAGCCATCAATATTGATGCCTGAGAAATGTACGAAAACATCATCGCCGTTTTCTCTCGTAATAAAGCCAAAACCTTTTTCTCCGTTAAA
Organism: Eubacteriales bacterium; assembly: GCA_031546735.1. Lineage (GTDB taxonomy): Bacteria > Bacillota > Clostridia > Lachnospirales > JAVBJY01 > JAVBJY01. The sequence continues at coordinate 24,445 of JAVBJY010000031.1, read as the reverse complement.
CCATTTCACTGTTCCGTTTTCCAAAATATTACTCCTTCTGTGCTATTGCACTACCCAATCGGGCTTTTATTGGTAATGCCTCAACTGAAGCAATTACTTCGTAATTCCATGAAGCCAACCTATGGAGGTGGGGAGAATCGAACCCCCGTCCGAAAACCTGTTGACCAAAACTTCTTCCATCATAGTTGGTATTTAAAGATTCCCGCCCCCTAAAGGCAACCAACAGACTAAAGGGTTTAGTAGCTTCATAAAGTCTTTTTTTATCTCAAAGCTTTGATAAAAAAGTGCCTCGCTGAGTCGACGCCAAGCACTATCTCTGCGAGAAGAGATAGGTTGACGGCTGCCTAATTAGGCAGCGATTAAAGAATAATCTTTGTCTTTTATTTTTAAGGTTTGGCCTTTTAACGCAGAATGCCGCTGCGGATGGCTATCTTGGTGTCCAAAATCCCCGTCGAAACCATTACACCCCCGAATTCAAAATCGAGACAAGACTATTATAATACATATTTCTATTAAAAACAAGTACTATTTATAAGGCGAATAGGTATGCATAAATAAGAAACCCCGCCGCTTCGCGACGGGGTTTCTTTCAGTCTATTTCATTGATCATGTCCGCGCTCAATACGTTAAGGGCAGTCATTCCCATTTTTTCTATAAATTCTTCTTGGTTGGTTAATTTTAAAATGACCATGGCTTCGTGGTTTGACGAACGGCTCGTGAAGGCATACATGTACTCGATGTTGGCCGATATTTTTTCGAGTTCTTCTAATACCTTTGATAGGCTACCGGGCTCGTTGCTGAGTGAAACCGCCACAACATCGGTTATTTTCACCGTCAATCCTTCGGCTTTTAATACTTTCTTCGCTTTTTCATAGTCCCCCACAATGATACGGAGTATGCCGAAATCAGCCGTATCTGCAATGGATAAGGCATGAATGTTAATTTCATTTGACGCCAAATGGTCGATCACCCTTTGCAATCGCCCGGGCTTGTTTTCGATGAAAACAGAAAGCTGTTTTAACATAATCAAAACCTCCTAAAATGATGTAACTTCTTAAAACTGTCTGTTGTCAATGACTCTTTTTGCCTTGCCTTCACTTCTTTGAATGGATTTTGGCTCTACAAGCCTAATTTTAGCCGATATGCCGAGCACACTCTCTATCTTTGCACGAATCACGCGCTCTGTGTTTTCCAATCCTTTTACGTTGTCTGAGAACATCGCATCGGATACTTCGATTTCAACGGTCATGGTATCGGCATTGTTCACCCTGTCGACGATAATTTGATAGTGAGGGCTCGTCTCGCCAGAGTCAAGCAAAACGCTTTCGATCTGGGAAGGGAATACATTTACGCCACGGATGATGAGCATATCGTCGCTCCGTCCCCTCGGTTTTCCCATTCTGACGTGAGAACGTCCACATTCACATTTGTCGTAGTTCAAAGAACTAATGTCCCTTGTTCGGTAGCGAAGAAGCGGAAAGCCTTCTTTGTTGATGGTGGTGAAAACGAGTTCGCCATTGGTTTTACCCGGCAAAACTTCACACGTATCCGGGCTGATAATTTCTGGAATGAAGCAATCTTCCCATACATGCAAGCCATCTTGGTGATGGCATTCTTGCGACACGGCAGGTCCCATAATTTCACTTAACCCGTAAATATCAAATGATTTGAGCCCCAACTGATCTTCAATCTGCGTACGCATGCTATCGCTCCACGGCTCGGCACCGAATATGCCAGACGTAAGATGCAAGTCCTCCTTCGAAAGACCCATTTCACGCAATGTCTCTGCCAAATAGAGGGCATACGACGGGGTGCAACACAGAATTGTGCTACCAAAATCTTTCATCATCTGTATTTGTCTGGCGGTGTTTCCGGCTGATGCTGGGATTACGGCCGCGCCTAAATGCTCGGCGCCATAATGAAGCCCCAAACCGCCAGTAAACAACCCATAACCAAAACAGACTTGTACGCGAGACGATTTGCTACCGCCCGCCATGGTGATGCAACGCGCGCTACATTCTGCCCATACGGCGATGTCTCGCTGGGTATAGCCGACGACAGTCTGTTTCCCGGTCGTGCCGCTTGAGGCGTGGATGCGCACAATCTCTTCCATAGGCATTGCAAACAAACCGAATGGGTAGGTCTCGCGCAAATCTTGCTTTGTGGTAAACGGCAACTTATCCAAATCCTCAACCGTTTTGATATCCTCTGGCAACAGGCCTTTTTGCTGCATTTTGTTTCGATAGAATGGTACGTTTTGGTATACAAGGTCTACTGTCTTCTTTAATCGTTTGGTTTGTACAGAATGAATCTCGTCTCTCGACATCATTTCAACAGTGGGGTTCCAATAGTCATTCATGCGCTTCCATCCTTCCCTTTCTGCCCTCTTCGTATCCGGCCTCAAATGCTCTTTTGTTTAGCTCTAAAAATTTTGGCGGTACAAGTTCACACAATGCCTCTATCCAGATTGTTTTGTCAATGTCTAGTGTCGATGCCAAAAGCCCAATCAGCACGACGTTCACCGCTTTTTGGTTGCCGGCTTCTTTTGCAAGTTGGAGGGCGTCAAGCGAGGTCATGTCGATGGACATGTTCTTGATTTTTTCTAATATGTTCTCGGGATATGCCATCGCCCCTGTAATGACAGGCATCGGGTCGATGCGAGTGGCATTGACAATGAGTTTGCCGTTTTGCTTTATGTAGGGTATGTATCGATATGCTTCCAGTCGCTCGAATGCCAAAATAATATCAGCCCCGCCTAGGTCGATAATGGGCGAGCATACCTCTTCGTCTGCATATTTCACATAGGTCACCACACTGCCACCTCTTTGGCTCATGCCGTGCACTTCAGAAATTTTGACATGGAAACCACTCATAGTAGCCACCTGTCCGATAATGCGGCTGGCGAGAAGCGTTCCCTGTCCGCCAACACCCGAAATCAAAATGTTTTTATGCATGCACCGTCACCACACTTTCTTTTTCGCCCGCTTTTGTTATGGCATGAAAGGCACAGATGTTTTGACAATAGCCACACCCAACGCATTGCTCAGGCACGATGTGCGCCTTGTCACCTTTTGTTACAATCGCCGGACAGCCAATCTTCATACACATGCCGCAGTTTTTGCATTTGTCTGCATCGACAGTAGAACATCCCTCATATTTTACAGATTTTAAAAGCGCACAAGGGCGTTGCGTGATAATGACAGACGGCTCTTCCGCCGCTAACTCTTCTTTTAGCACACGCTTCAATTCTTTTGCATCAAACGGGTCGACAATAACGACACGTTCGACACCGATGGCACGACATAAAAGTTCGAGATCAATTTGTTTTGTTGGTTCATTTTTGATTGTTCTGCCTGTGGTCGGGTTTTGTTGATGCCCCGTCATGCCGGTGATCGAATTGTCAAGAATAATGACTGTAGACGTGCCTTTGTTGTACACAACATCGACAAGTCCATTCAAACCCGTATGCATAAACGTAGAGTCCCCAATGACAGATACGCTTTTTGTGGCAAAATCACGCCCCGCCGCTTTCTCCGCGCCGTGTAAAAGCCCAATGCTAGAACCCATGCATATGCACGTATCCAGCGCGTTTAAGGGTGCGAGTGCGCCGAGTGTGTAGCAACCAATGTCGCCAAACACGTTGAGCTTTAATTGGTTCAGAATGTAAAACACGCCACGGTGTGGACAACCAGCACACATCACAGGTGGACGCGCCGGTATTTCTTCTTCAATCGATATATTTTCGCTGTGTTCCCCTAAAATTACTTCTTTGATTTGCTTGCTCGCGTATTCTCCGATTAAAGAGAATTTCTCCTTGCCGATGACAGAAAGCCCCAATACCTTGCAGTGGTTTTCGATGATCGGTTCTAGCTCTTCGATGACATAGCAAACGTCAACGCTTTCTACAAATTGTTTGAGTAAATCAGAGGGCAACGGATACACGACACCAAGCTTCAAGTAGGAGGCATGTTCGCCTAGCGCCTCTTTCGCATATTGATACGCAATACCTGCGGCAATGATGCCGATTTTTTTGTCGTGATAGGTGATGCAATTGAGATCAGATGTCTCGACGAAGGCTTTCAGCGTTTTGATCCGCTCTTCGACGACCACATGACGACCACGCGCCATGGCTGGCATCATCACATATTTTGCCATGTTTCTTTCGTAGGGTTTGACTGATTTTTCTGTGCGATCTGACAAGGTTACTTGGCTTTGAGAATGGGAAATTCGGGTGGATAGGCGAAGCAATACAGGTGTATCGTAGGTTTCGCTTAGGTCGAAGGCGATTTTTGTAAATCGCAAGCATTCGTCACTGTCGGACGGCTCTAACATCAACGTTTTAGAAGAGTTTGCATATGTACGGCTATCTTGTTCGTTTTGCGAGGAGTGCATCCCCTGGTCGTCGGCGACACAAATAACAAGACCTGCGTTTACGCCTGTGTAAGACGCGGTAAAAAGAGGATCTGCGGCGACATTCAAACCAACGTGTTTCATCGCGGTCAACGCGCGCCCACCGCCGATTGATGCGCCTAGCGCAACCTCCATGGCCACCTTTTCGTTTGGTGCCCACTCTGAAAACATCTCGTCATACTGGGCGGCGTACTCTGTTATTTCTGTGCTCGGTGTACCGGGGTAAGATGAAACCACCCGAACACCCGCTTCATAGGCACCTCTTGCAATCGCTTCGTTGCCTAACATCAGTTTTTTCACGTGTTATTCCTCCGATTCTTTTTTGTGACGTCGCACGAACATAGACCGCTTGCGGCCGTACAGGATCGTTGCGTTGTCACGTTTCAAAATTTCGTCGAACTCACGCATATTATATAATATTTTTTGAATGAAGTACACTCAAATTCGAAAAAGTCAACGACAAATGTATCATCGGTTTTTTAGAAATAATTGCTCCCGCCATCACTGTGTTGTAAATCTCGCACATATTATCCTTTTTGGTATTTTTTGTGTTGAAAAGAATCCATAGTAGTGTATAATGAAGTATACTGTGTCATACTTTTTAGACCACGCCACGTCTTACAGTGGCGATTTTAAAATGAAGTTCGCCGCTTTCATCTTTAAAATCGTCTCGGCATCGTTGCATGGGCTTAAAACACAGTATGAGAACTGTATAACGATAAACCGTATACAGTCCTACAAAATAATTATTTTAAAATTGGAGGGAAGTCTATGTTTCAAGATTCAAAAGAAAGGTCAAAAGATCGCAATACGCGTTTCAACTCACGCATTGCGAAGTATTTCATCTCTTTGGCAAGCTTTGCGTTCATCTTTTCGTTTTTTTCGCTTAACATGGTTTTTGCAGGCGAAGCAGATTTGTTGGTTCCAGAGTTGTCAAGCGGTCAAAACCACCTTTTGATCGGTGGTATGGTTATATGCCTACTGGGCATGCTGTTTGGGTTTTATCAGTTTACGCGCGTGAGATCTTTAAGAGCACATCAGTCTATGCTAGATGTGGCAGACGTAATTTATCAAACGTGCAAAGCGTACCTCGTTCAACAAGGAAAATTTTTACTGATTCTTTTTGTTTTTATTGGCATATGTATCTCTTTTTATTTTGGCTACCTAGAAAAGATGAGCGTTGGCAGCGTTTTGTTCATCCTACTCTGGACAGTCATTGGTATACTTGGTTCTTACTCCGTGGCCTTATATGGCATGAGAATTAACACCTTGGCCAATAGCCGTATGGCGTTTGCTTCTCTTGAAAGAAATCCGCTCAAACTCTTAAATATACCCCTAGATTCAGGTATGTCGATCGGCGTTCTTTTAATTTGTGTCGAGCTTCTCATGATGTTGATCATCATCGTGTTTGTTCCAAGAGAATTGGCAGGCGCTAGCTTCATTGGTTTTGCCATTGGTGAATCACTCGGTGCCAGTGCACTTCGAATTGCCGGTGGTATCTTTACAAAGATTGCCGACATCGGTTCTGACTTGATGAAAATTGTTTTTAAAATCAAAGAAGATGACCCTCGTAACCCAGGCGTAATCGCAGACTGTGTAGGCGACAATGCTGGCGACAGCGTTGGCCCAACCGCAGATGGCTTCGAAACGTATGGCGTAACGGGCGTTGCGTTAATTTCCTTCATTTGCCTCGGCGTCGACAGTTCGGTTCAAACGAACTTGCTTACATGGATATTTGTCATGAGAATCTTGATGATCATTACCTCTATCGTGTCATTCTATATCAACCGTGTATACAGCACCGCGAAATATAAAGGCAAAGACGAAATAGACTTTGAACAGCCACTCACCAACCTTGTTTGGATCACATCGATTCTTTCAATCGCTGTTACCTTTATCGTTACATACTTTTTATTGGGCGCACCCGGTTCGGCCGTCCATGCAAAAGCAGATCACCTGTGGGTTGTCCTTTCTATTATTATTAGTTGTGGTACGTTGGGTGCAGCCCTTATCCCAGAGTTTACAAAAATATTTACAAGCGGCAAATCTGCACATGTGCAAGAAGTTGTTTGTGCCTCGAAAGAAGGCGGCGCGTCTCTTAATATATTGGCGGGCCTTGTATCAGGTAACTTTAGCGCATTTTGGAACGGAATGGTGTTTTTTGTACTGATGTTTGCCGCTTACCTTGCGAGCCAACATGGTCTTTCGATCATCATGGACTACTCTTCTATTTTTGCCTTTGGCCTCGTGGCGTTTGGCTTCTTGAGCATGGGACCTGTTACCATCGCAGTCGACAGCTATGGCCCCGTTACAGACAACGCGCAATCCATCTACGAGTTATCTCTCATAGAAGGGATTCCAAATATTCAAAAAGATATTCAATCGAATTTTGGATTTAAACCTGACTTCAAAAAAGCAAAATATTACCTAGAAGCAAATGATGGTGCCGGAAATACATTTAAAGCGACTGCCAAACCCGTGCTAATCGGCACCGCTGTGGTAGGATCAACCATCATGATCTTCTCTCTCGTACTGGTCATTAAAAAAGTATTGCACGTAGATGACCCCGCTTTGATTTTAAATCTCCTCAATCCATACACGATACTTGGATTTTTATGCGGCGGCGCTGTTGTGTATTGGTTTACAGGTGCATCGATTCAAGCGGTTTCAGCTGGCGCATACAGTGCGGTTGAATATATCAAAAAGAACATACAGCTTGATGAAAATGCGAGCCAGACCGCCGCAACAGAAAAATCCAAAGAAGTTGTTAAAATTTGTACCCAGTATGCCCAAAAAGGAATGCTGAATATCTTTATCGCTGTGTTCTCGTTTGCGCTAGGCTTCGCCTTTATTTCTGCGCCGAACGGTTCGAATGAGCCTGTTGCCTTCTTCGTGGCCTACTTAATTTCAATCGCCATGTTTGGATTGTATCAAGCGATTTTCATGGCCAACGCGGGCGGCTGTTGGGACAATGCAAAAAAAGTAGTAGAAGTTGACTTGCAAGAAAAAGGCACGGCTCTTCATGATGCGGCTGTTGTCGGCGACACAGTCGGCGATCCTTTCAAGGATACCTCCTCTGTTGCGCTAAACCCAATTATCAAGTTTACGACGCTGTTTGGTATGCTTGCAATGGAAATTGCGATTTCAGAACAGTTTAAAGCGGTTGCACCATACATCGGTGTTTTCTTTATTCTCGTTGCCCTCGTATGCGTGTGGCGTTCGTTCTATAAAATGAGAATCGGATAAAAACTGGCGTTAAACAGCATCCTTTAACAACTGCGCCAAGGCACCAAAGGGGATGAACATGGTCGAGTTCACGATTTCTATTTTTCGCCCATCCGCAATCGGGATGACGACACCGTCCACGACCATTTCATGACTTCCGCTTCGAAACTGCACAAACCGACCGTCACCGCTTAATAGGGTGGCGGTTTTTGTTGCGCTGTTCCAGTAGATATCGGTTGTTGCGTCTGCATGGTTGTTAAGTGCAGAGAGCACAAAACGAAGTGGCACCATCGTATTCTCATCATTGGTGTATGCGTATGCATTTTCAGCCGTTTTCTTTTCATCTTTATCAGGTGTATCGGTAATCAACAGATAATCGTCGGCGTGCAGTGCACTTGTTTTGTCTGAATAATAGCCAAAGCCCTTTTGCTGTATGTCGTCCATTTCCTTGTAATTGTTCACGATGGCTGATCCGCCCACATCCAAACGATAGGAACCATAAGAAGCGTCCACGTTTGCACCGACTTGTACATTCCGAACATGAATAGCCCCCGCGTCTGCAACGCTTGATTTCGCGATATGAAACGACATGACGCCATCATGAATGACAAAGTCATCTACTTCTAAATCGCCGTCTGTCTCAATATATGCCCCATTGTTTAAAAATCCAGTGTTTTCCCCACTAAACAGCCCGTCTAAGTTCAGCGTAACCTCGCCGTTTTTTACAAATCCACCAGGCGCGTTCTCTGCCAACGTGATATCCATAGCTGTAGACTGGTATCCGGGCGCCAACTCGGCTTCTGCGGTTTTGATGGTGAACGGTTTTTGCACAGTTGCAATGACAATGCTGTCAAGGGTATCCGAAGACAGCCCCCCGCCACTCACCTTTAATGGCACATCGCCTTCATAATCCAAATCTGCGGTCAAATTCAATTTCATTTCAAATGCCCCACAACGATTCGGCGTAACCTCCACGTCGGTAACGATAATCTTTCGTCGATCCGCACTATAATTCCACTGTAGCTTGGATACATTTTCATACGCATCCGAGTCAAATGCCGCATCGACAATCTTAACACCTTCGGGCACTTCAAACTCCAAGTTTCGCTCGGTTAGCCACGAGCTTGGCACCTTCTCCGCAAAATGGACGGTAGCGCTGTAGATTGGCTTTTCATTGATCCGCCCCGACAAAAGAATGGGTGCCGTGCCGATTGCCTCATAGTCGAAGCTATAATCGCTTAGAGAAGCGACTTGAATCGTCTGTTGGTTGATGTTGGTTCCGCTCACTTGCATATAAATATCGCCGTCTGCGTTGTTTTCATCTGCCGCTTCGACTTGTAACCCTTTGATATAGAGGGTATTGGGCTTAGACGACGGTTTATACTGATCCGGCAGGTAGAATGAGAGCGTATCTGTTCCGATGTATTTGTCTCCCCCGATAGGGTATATCTCTGTGTTGCCTGGCAAATCATAATCGGCGCTTAGGGTAAGCTTTGTTCCGAGCTTTTGAGTAAACACATACTTCCCGTTTAGCGTGAGTGTGATCTTTTCGCCAAACCCATCGTGACCAATTGTATTCTTTGATGTTTCCCCGATGGCAATGGCACCCAAACTTGCCTTGTCGTGTGCCGTCACGATGTCCGATATATCCACATGCGTGCCCGCGTTTTCTTCGATGCAGGTGCCCAATTTGAGCGCCCCACTGGATATGGTGCTAGAAGAGCCGTCCACCACTACATTCATGTCGCCTGGTTCCGTCGCCTTTACATAGAGTGGGATTTCGTACACGGCGTCCTTTCCCAGATCTTTTACGTAATCGTTGTGTAGGGGCATCAACGTCAAAATGGCCACCTTTGGGTCACCGTCCGACATATGAAGAGACCATGGGATCCGCTTGGCGGGGCCGATGATGAGTTGTTCTAGTATCGGATTTTGTGAAAGCGTGATATCCGACAATCCGCCTTGGGAATCCATGATGCGGTCATAATCCTCGTCCGAATACCACGGTAGGCACCAGACAGCATTTTCTAGTGTCAGTTTGATTTCGCCACCACTCACGACGTCCAAAGGATCAAGGATAAGCCAAGCCGCTTCGGACTTCTTTGTCACCTTCTCATTTTTTTGCAGTGTGATCTCCTTGTTTACCCGATTGTTCGACGTGGCGAACACAGGTGCCTGTAAATTTGTAAACATGAAGACCGACACGACAAATAAGCAAACTGTTTTTTTCAACATGCAACACCCCAAAGTTTATATTTTATAGTTCTGTGCGCACCGCCGCCCACTTATAGCGCTGTTGTACAAATTTTTATGCCGCTTCTGACGTGCGCTTTATAGAATATAGTATTGGTTTGTCAAAAAAAATATATTCTTGGTAAGTTTTGTTATCGATACATAGGTAAAACCTTCAGCGCCAGAAAATGGATATGAAATGTTTAGGAATGATAAAATAATAACTGTTAAATTTGCGAGTGGATATTTTGTGCAAGACAAGGAAGCAGGTTCCGTTCATAATGGAACTATGGGCGGGTTCTGCTGACACAGCATGGCGCAAAATAGACCGCGCAAATTGATGGTTATTATTTGAACCTTCCTTAGTCCGAATATAGGGTATACATTTTTTTCTTTTATGGTATAATAAGTATAAACCCATATTAAGCAAGGCTACTTAATGGATCTTCACATGAGATGCTTACGATGGGTATAATACAAATCAAGGGGGTTATTCTTATCGAAAAGGAATTTGCAATCACCGTTAGATGCGCAATCGTACACGAACATAATCTTCTGATCGTTCGACACGATATCAACAATTCACGTGTTCCCCATTCTTGGCAGCTACCTGGCGACACGTTAGAATTTGGCGAAAAACCGGAAGATGCAGCCGTTCGTATTGCGGCAGAGCACACGGGGCTTGCTGTTGGTGTCAAACGTGCCTTGTATGTTGCGACATTCTGTCCGACAGACAATAAGCAGATTATCATTGTTACCTATCTATGTACGCCAAAGAATACAGAAGTGAATCTCCACACAAAATATGATGAGTTTAAGTGGGCCAAGCCGTCACGTATCCTGGTGCATCTTCACTCCGCCTTGGCCACCGATTTTAGAGACTATCGTGTTTTAGAAAATTTAGAATAACCGCAATTCATTCCTAACATATAAAAAGTTTACAAAGTAAACTTTTTACCACCGTTTGAAGCACCGCGACCGGTCGCGGTTAGGAACAGTGTGAAGCACTTTCCTGACATATAAAAAAGATTGCCATGTGTAGAGTAGAAAACGCTTCTATACATGGCAATCTTTATTTTTTTCGTGTTGTCAATACTTGCAAAACATCCTCATACGAGGCACCGAGTGGAAATTTCAGATTCCCCGCTCGTAACCGTGTGGATTTTCTTTTTTGTATGATAAACCTATTAAACGCATCGGCATCGTCTATAACATTTTGCGCCTCAAGTGCCCTCGACACACTGGTGGCGTTTGCGCCGCTCGGAATGCGCACAATGGCGTATTCTACCTCAGGTGCCGCCGTCGCAACCGCCGCACCAGTATCCTCTGCAAAGGTAGTGTCCGCCGCCGCAGGCGTCTCCTCGTTCAAAAACACCATGCCTAACTCTGCCGCTCGTTGCTTAACAAAGTCGTCATTGGTCACTGTCGTTTCTTTCGGCAAGTCTACATATGAAATCATACCCAGCGCTTTGGCCTTTTGGATAATCTCTGCATCCGATAACGCAGGCGGTGCTTCGGCCACGGTCTGGCTGTTTCGCTTCAAATCGAGATGATATACAATACCAAAAATAAGAGATATGAATACAATGCCCATCCCTAATCCAAGCGTAAAGCTTTTAAAACTCAAAAGATCACCCCAAATTTCCAAGTTCAATAATCATTTTAACCTCGCCCTGCCCCATATCAAGTTCTTTGGCAATCTCGGAAACGGAAAGACCGTTGTCCCGCATTGCTTTAATTTCGAAAAGACGAGGATTACCATACTGAACTGTTTTAGTCTTATTTTTATTTTTGGTCTTCGGCTTTACATGCGTCTCCGGCTTGGTATCCCCGTCCACCAGCGCGCCCGACGCTTGTATGTCAAGAGGTCTTGCAATTTCAGATTTTTTTTCTTCTAAGATTTGGTACAAAAAAAGTAATTCTTGATACTTCTCGTCAAATTCTTTAAATATGTCGTTAGAGAGCGTGTTCAAATTTTCGATAGCATTGTCTGCCTCCTGAATAGAGGTATTGATCAGTTGTACCACCGCTTCAACCTCAAAAAAATTGGATGAAGATTTGTCTTCTCTGCGAAAAATCGAAAAAATAATAAATCCAAAACCAATAATCAAACAAACTATAATCATACTATAGATAAATGGCATAGACGATACTCCTTACGTTCAAATCGACACATCGAATGCATTTGAATTTTTAGATTTTTGTTCATCCGATTTTTGGGGTTGCTTTTTGGATTTTTGCTTATTGCCGTGGTAGCCGCCACCGGTGCCCTGCTCTCGTTCATGAATCGATTCATGTTCAGACTTTCCTGATTTCACCACAGAGTGGGATTCATGCTTCATTTCCTTTTGCGCTTGTTCTGCAACCGCTTGCTGATGAAGCTCAGGTTTGGCAGATTCGACACCAAATTTATGAACATCTGTTGTGTTTTGAAGCATCAAATGAATATTCACAGGACCAATCGACATAACAATCCCCCCTATCACTAGTAGCTGCCAATGATAACCTTGCCCTTTTGATTCATAAATGTGCAGTGCGCAATATTGTCATGAACATACAGCACTGCATTGCCAATCATGACTTTAACGCCAGAGTAGACGACATCACTCACCTTAACGCTACCGTTCTTTCCGCTTAGTTGTGGCAAAAGTTCAGCAATCTTGGTTTGATACGCATTGATTTTTGATTTAAGAACAATTTTATTACGAATCGAATCCACCAAAACTTTTTTTCTTACATCGGGTAGTTCCTCAATCTTCACCTTTGAGAGAACCTCGATTATCTTTTCAGTGGTGGCATATTCTTTGTTTAGTTCCTCAACTTTTTGAACCAATTCTCTATATTCCCGAAGCTTATTCGGATCCAAGCCGACTTCAAGTTCGGTCACACTTGCCATAGAAGAACCAATCACACGCGCAGTGACGCTATCACCAACGGTATACTTCCCGCCAACAAGAACAGCCCTTCTGCCCATTAATTCTAGGCTTCCGCCGCAACTCACCGTGCTGTGCATAATATAGTTCGCATTTATGCTACCAGCCGCTACCACAGTTGCACTTTCGATAAAATTGGCTGCGATGTTGCCGCCCGAATAGATGAAGGCTTTGCCTGCGCCTTGCACGCCCTTTGATAACAAGAGGTCGCCGTTTGCTTTAATTGTCGCGCCTTCCACATTGCCAGAGATTTCAATGTTTCCACCAGCACTCACAGTGAAACCCGTGACGACATCCCCTTTAATAATAACGGTGCCCAAAAAGTCGATGTTGCCCGTAGAATTGTCGACATTGCCGTTTAACTCAAGGATCGGTTGAATATTCACCTTGCCTTCTAAGAAAGCAATACGCCCGGCACATTCAGCCACTAAATATTGACCATCCTCCGACACAACAACATTTTTGCCCTTCGGAAATAGCGGCGGTAACTTTCCTTTTTTCGAAACCAATATTTTGCCAAAGACATTCATGCCATCATGACCCTCAACAGGCGCATGCGAACGAACCAATTTCTGCCCGACCATCGCCATATCAAATAGATCGACAAGACGATAATCAACTGTCCCATTAGGTAATTCCTTTGGTTTCAGTGTTTTTTTGCCTGTATCAAATAAAAACTCAAGATAGCCGTCAATTGAATCAACCGCCACCATACCCTCCGCCACAACATATGTCTCTGTGTAAGATTTATTTTTCATGAGTTCTTCTAAATACTCTTCCTTTATGCCAAATGTAATGCCCACATTATTGAGCCGATTGATAACGGTCTTTTTGTCTAGTAAATTTCCTCTGTTGAGTGGTGGCGTAAATTTAATTTCTACCTTCATTTTTGATACATCCACTCTAATTTCAACGTCTTCGCTCCGCTGAAGGAGCTCCGTGTTCGTGGATAATTTTACTTCTTCTTTCTTTAGTAGAACAGCCTCTTCTACTGCCTGCAGGTTGGCATCTTTAATGCCAGATTTTTGAATGATCTCTAGCACGTCTTGAAAAACCGTCTCACTATTCGGGTCAATTAAAATATAGATCCCATCTCTGCGCACATCAATATCAGCAGGACCACTATAACTCACACTACATCCCCCCATCCTGTATACACCAAGAAGCATGAGCAAATAAACGATGCATTATGCTTGTCTTTTTGCCATCATGCTACACTAAAAACTTTTAAAATACACCCTGTATCTCTACGAATTCTTAGCTTCCCTGTCGCTTGGTGACAAAATGTCGCGGTGCATGTATCGTTTATCTTTCATACTCCTTAATTCATAAACAAAATCGACTTATATTTACCTAATTTTGTTTGAAGCTTTAGAACTGCCTTAGAATGAATCTGCGATATTCTAGATTCAGAAACACCCATGATTTTACTAATCTCCTTCAACGTTAAGTCTTCGAAGTAGTAGAGTGTAATGACTCTTTTTTCTTTATCCGAGAGGTTATTAATGCCCTCTTCCAGAAGCGATTTCACTTCCGCGCTCTCATATTGTGCTTCAGGCGAATCCATTTTAGAACCAGTTAGAGAGGATGCGGCCACTTCATGATTTTGCTCTAGATAATCGTCTAGTGAAATCAAGCTCGCAATGGAGGATTTCTTGAGTAAATCTTTCACTTCATCAAGGCTTACCTCTAACTTATCTGCCAATTCCTGCTCTGTAGGCTCTCTACCAAGCAAAACTTCTAACGCGGCAAAAGCATTTTCCAACTGTTTATTCTTTTGTCTCAGAACCCTTGGAACCCAGTCTAATTTACGAATATTGTCAATAATTTCGCCTCTGATACGCAAAGAGGCATATGTCTCAAACTTAACCCCTTTGTCGATATCAAATTTATCAACCGCATCGATCAACCCAAAGATGCCATAACTGATCAGATCTTCATATTCCACATGTTGACCGACATGAATGCTAACCCTGCCTGCCACAAACTTAACAAGAGATGCATATTCTAAGATCAGCTTTTCTTTTAAAGTGGGATCTTTTGTTTTCTTGTATGCTTTCCAAACTTTATCTAAGTCATTGCTCATACAACGCTGACCCTCCTAAACAAAAATTATCCATCATAATGTTCATCGTCGTCATAATGCTCATCCATCTCAGACAAATCATTTGTGTCTGATCCATCGATATCCTCTATTTCCTGATCCGTAGGCGATGCTATGGTATCCTCTGGCGCAGGAAAAATATTTTTCATAATGAAGTATCGTATGAAACTACCAATGACGTAAAAAATAACAATGGTAGCAATGAGCCTGATTGCAGTATTGATAAGAGAAACTTTGTAGAAAATACAAAAAGCATCTACAACCAAAGCGGCAAAGAGACAAATGACAATATGTATTTTTTCAATTTTCTCATTCATGCCTATCAACCTTTAGATAACACGGACACCGTGTCCAATTGTTTTAATTATGAGTCGACCATCTGCCGCATAAAGCTCTATCGTTCTGCCGTATGTACTGCCTGTGTCTTGGGCCATGATGGGTATGCTAATTTCTCGCAGCACTTTAATTGTGGCTTCTACATTTCGATCTCCGATGCGCATGCTATCATTGGTGGCATTAAAGGCAAACATCTGTGCCCCACCGGCTATTTTGGCTTTCATTCTTTCACGCCTAGCTCCAATTCTTATCATATCGTTCACCAATCGTACGATGCCCGAGTCCGCAAATTTGGCCACATTGGAGTTGTTTCTAATTTGTGTGCTGTCAGGCAACATAATATGTGCCATCCCTGCCACTTTGGCGCTAGCATCATAAAGCGCAATGCCGACACAAGAGCCTAGCCCCAGTGTCGTCAATATGCCTGGATCCTTTGTTACATTCAAATCGGCCATACCCACTATAATTGTATTATTATTCATACTACATTACTCCTAAGGAATCCATAATGGTTTGCAAAGAATCATCGTCCGGAATTAAAATAAAATAGCCCGAAACATTCGATATGCTATCTTCAAATGTAGACTCAATAAATAAAATCTCATCGGCCGTCTTACCAAATTCGATCGCTGGCACGCTAATGATTGCACCAGCCATATCATGTGCAATATAGGGAACGGATGGTATTATTCTTTTATTAATAAAGGTCGCAAGGGAATTGAGATAAGAGCTCGCCAAGATATTTCCAACCTCTTGTAACACCGAGAGTTCATAATCTCCAAATTCAGCTACATCTGCAATCGTCATGTTCAACATCCGATTAACCAACAAGATCGCCGATTCTTCTTCAAGGACAAACATCATCTTCCCTTTTATTTCACCCGAAAGATCAAACAAAATGCCAAAAACATTATTCTCTGCCCCTCCAATAATCTGATGCGATTCATTAAAACCCAGTAATCGAACCGACGGCACTTGCATACTAATTTTCTTCCCCATCATCTTGGATAAAGAAGTCACCGCGTTCCCCGCGCCGATACTGCCCACTTCTGTTAAAACATCATAGTGTATCCTATCCATATTTTGGAAAGATGTTTGCATAAAATACCTCCTCAACAGGAGTTTCTGTTTTATCGGTTGATAAACTAGCAACTCCTGAAGCCCTATAATTTAATTGGTTAGCATTTTCGTTTTCTGAAGAACTTTACGTTGTTCGTCAAATATAAACTTGACAATTTGCGCTTGTTCATCCGGCTTTATATCAATAAATTCTACTCTATACTGATATTTATAATTTGATTTTGGAAATTGTTGCTTCTGTAGTACTTTTCCCAAGACGATTAGATAGTTACTTTTTAGGACAATCAAGCATTTTATTTTCTCAACGTCCCCTATATCCTCATTGGTAATAAACCGAATGCCACCGCCGCCAATGTCTTTGATGACACCTTTCGATAATTTTTCTTCTGCATTTATAGTGTCGGCAACTAAAGGAAAGGTAACTTCACCCTGTTTCTCCTCTTGTTTGTCCTCATCATGCTCTGGATCCTCTATTACTTTGGAAAATCTCAACGGTAACAAGCAATTAAATCTGAAAAACGAACGTCTCTGGACTTTTTCACCTTCTGAGACAATCTGTAACAGCATAAAATAATAGTTATCTTGAGATATGTATTTTGTTATTTTTCCATCATATCGGTACATACCTTTTTCAGTAAAAAACATAAATGAATAGATTTCATTCAGCGGAAGTTTCACAAGCCGACCGTAGGAGATTGGCATGAGTATAAGCAACTGCTCATTGGCATACATATCTTCTACTTGGCTTATATACACTCTCCCCTTTGAATCATTTTTTCTAAGGGAAATTTCCATTCTGTTCCCTACTTTAATATGTTCAAGACGCATCATACATCTCCCCTAATTATTAAATATATTAGATAGCCTTCTCATAAATCCTTTGATTCCTACATTATTTCGTGCTTTGTCAGGGGCAACATGCATAAGTTGGTCTCCGATACTGTCGAGTGACCGAGAAAAATTACAATTTGGATAACAGATGATAGCCGGTTGCTGACGTTTCACAGCTTTCACAAGAAAGTTATCATAAGGGACGTATCCCAAATTTTCTAATGTAATGCCTAAAAACTTACTGGAAGCTTTATTCAGTTTTTCAAAAATCTCTAACCCTTCTTCTGTGTTCTCGACTCTGTTCACAACGATTTTAAAATCGGGCATTTGAGATTTTTCTTCTTTTACTGTCTTTATAAGGGCGTATGCATCTGTAATCGATGTTGGTTCAGGGGTTGTCACGATAATCGTCTCGGCAGAGGCCTTTACAAAATTGATTACCGATTTAGAGATGCCTGCACCCGTATCCACAAGGATAATATCCGATACCGAGTCTAAATATTCGAATTTATTGATGAAGTAGTGCATTTGTTGATCGGTAACATCTGAGAGCTCCTTTAAACCAGAACCACCCGAAATAAATTGAATGCCCATAGGGCCTTGCGTAAGAACCTCTTGAATATCTTTTGTACCCCGAAGCACATCTGCCAATGTATACCGTGGTATAATCCCAAATAATACTTCAATATTGGCCAATCCAAAATCAGCATCAATGATAATCACTTTTTTGTTCATCTTACTAAAATGAATCGCTAAATTAACCGCAAAATTGGTTTTACCTACACCGCCTTTGCCGCTCGTTATTGCAATAACCCGACTGTTAATATGAAAGGGTCTGTTATCTACATCCTTGTTTTCCAACATGCTTCTCAACTTATTAGCTTGATCCATCATACATCAATACTCCCTAACAATGCTTTTGCAATTTTTCCCGGATTAATAATTTCTATATCATCCGGAACGTTTTGCCCATCAGTGACATAGGATATTTGTTTACCTGTCGTATAGCATATATTTAAAATGGATCCTAAACACATTGTCTCATCAAGCTTCGTAAAGATGATTTTGAAATCTGTTAGTTCTTTATAGACATTAATAATATTCAAAAGATCCTCATATTTTGTTGTTACACTCAGTACTAGAAAAACCTCATACTCACTTACAACGCCCATCAGCTTTGAAAGTTCGTTAAAGTTCTCATGGTTTTTATGCGAACGCCCTGCTGTGTCAATGAAAATAAAATCATTAATCGGACGCATAATATCTAGTTGTTCCAGAAAATCGTCCTCGTTATATACGACGCCGACGTCAATGCCTAAAATATCTGCGTAGGTTTTTAATTGTTCAACCGCTGCAATTCTATACGTGTCGGCTGTAATAAACCCAACGCTAACACCCTCGTTAATAATAAAGTTAGAAGATATTTTGGCAATTGTTGTCGTTTTGCCTACGCCGGTAGGCCCAATAAAAAAAATCAATTTCGGTTCTTTTTCATCTCTTTTAAAATCAATCATACTGGGTTCGCCCAGTATTCTTATGATTCTATTATACACTATTTTAACGATTAAGTTAATATTTATTTTGCCAGTATCATCAACATCTTCAATGTCTTTTAATAAGGCTTCTGCGATTTCTACGTTAACACCTTGTAACACCAACTTCTCATAAAAAAACTGGAGCATCGTATTGTCATATTTTCTTACCTTGGAAAAATCATGCGAAGAAGCAGAAATTTTACCCATTACGGTTTCTAACAAATCTTCTGCATTGACAATCTTTTTCTCTAGCAGCTCAATCTTTTGTTGCTGCTCCCGAATCTTTTTATGTTCGACTGTGTCAACGGGTTTTGGTTCAGCCGCCACTTTTTCTTCCTTGGGAACATATAATGGCTTTACGTTCTTCACTTCTTTTGTCACTTTTATATCTTCCCCATAGCCAACTTCTGGTTTGTTTATTTTAACCAACGGTTTGTCTTCATAGGCAGCCGTAACCTCTACATATGCCTTTCTAAGAAACGAAAAAAAACCTCTAGGCTGAACTTTTTTTATATTGAGTATCAAAGCCTCAAGACCGAGCTCATCTTTTACCATTTCGATGGCCTCTTGCTCAGTCTTCGCCTCATATTTCTTTAGCTTCATGCAATACTCACCATCCCAATCGATTGTATTTCAGCCGTTGGTTCAAGTTCGTTATAGGATAACACAACCAAATCGGGCGCAATTTGTTCTATAAGCCTTTTAAAATAAATCCTCACAACAGGTGACGTCAAGATGATTGGCTGTAAGCCCATGGATGTTAGTTTTGTCACTTCTTTATTGAGATTGCTAAATATTTTTTGGGTTGTATTCGGGTCTAACGCAAGATAAGAACCTTGTTCTGACTGTTGGACACTGCCCATAATCTCTTGCTCTAATTTTGGATCAAGCGTAATCACTTTGTTAATTGCATCTTCAAAATATTTTTTGGATATCGAACGCCGCAATGCTTGGCGGGTGTATTCGGTCAACATATCTGGATCTCTGGTCATATGGGCGTAATCTGCCAATGTTTCCAAAATCGTAATTAAGTCTCTGATCGAGATTCCTTCTTTTAGCAGATTGGCAAGCACCTTTTGTATATCGCCAATAGTCATCAGACGTGGAATCAGTTCTTCTAATAGGACAGGGTTCGTCTCTTTCACGTTGTTCACAAGCACCTGCACATCTTGCCTGCTCAATAGGTCGTGCAAGTTATTTCGAATGATTTCTGTCAAGTGAGTTGCGATAATCGCCGGCGGATCAACAACGGTGTAGCCAAGCGCTTCTGCACGTTCCCGTTGAGAATCAGAAATCCAAAGCGCGGGCAAGCCCAAATACGGCTCCACTGTTTCAATACCATCAATCTCTTCCTCGACGTAGCCGGGGTTCATGGCCATATAGTGGTCAAATAAAATTTCGCCGCCTGCAACTTCCACCCCTTTAATGAGTATTCTATATTGATTGGGGTTTAACTTGATATCATCTCGAAGACGAATAACCGGAACAATGGCTCCCAGTTCGAGCGCTATCTGACGTCTAATCATAACGACACGGTCAAGCAAATCGCCACCTTGGTTGCTATCGACGAGTGGGATAAGACCGTATCCGAAAATCAATAGAATTGGATCTACATTTAACAAATTAATAACATTTTCTGGTTTTCTTATTTCTTCAATATCACTGTCATCTTCTTTTGTAATCTCGGTCTCAATAGAGGCGAGCGCTTGTTTGCGACTCATGTTGTAAGCACTGAATAAAAGAAACACACCAAAAGGCACAAAGAAAAACTTAGGCAATGGCGTAACGACACCAAGAAAGGTCATGACACCACCCGCAATGTAAAGTGGGAGTGGTTTAGAAAACAATTGGTTTGTAAGCGTCGTGCTGATGTTTAAATCGTCTGTCGCTTTTGTAACCAAAATACCGGTTGCTGTAGAAATCATTAGAGATGGCAAAACACTCACAAGACCATCACCGATGGTCATAATCGAATACACGTTGATTGCCTCACCAAAAGGAAGTGGTTGACCCGTCGCAAGACCTGTCATACCCAATGCAATACCACCGATTAGATTGATAAATGTAATGACGATACCGGCTTGCGCATCACCTTTTACGAACTTACTGGCACCATCCATGGCACCAAAAAAACTTGATTCATCTGAAATTTCTTTTCTTCTTGCCACCGCTTCTTCGTCTGTGATAATACCAGTGTTTAAGTCGGCATCAATGGCCATCTGCTTACCAGGCATCGCATCCAGTGTAAAACGCGCCGATACTTCGGCGACTCTCTCAGAACCTTTTGTGATAACGTTCATATTAACAAAGATAATAATGATAAATACGATGATGCCGACTACCAAACTGCCGCCGGCCACAAACTGACCAAACGTATGAACAACTTCTCCTGCATACCCTTTTCCCAAAACCAAACGGGTCGTACATATATTAAGCGACAACCGAAAGAGTGTCGTAACCAGGAGCAAGGTAGGGAACAAAGACATTTCGAGTGCCTTTTTTGAATAAATTGCATCCATCAAAATTAACATCGACATAAAAATATTAATCATCAAGAGAAAATCCAGTATAAACGCTGGTGGTGGTACGATAATTAAGATAATGGTGACGATTATAAAAATACCAATCGCCGATTCCCTAAATTTCATGTGTAAAACCCCTTTATAAAACGAGCATACAGTACGAATGATTACACAAATATATATTAAACGGATTGACTACTCTCATCAACCAGATCATATTCATTTTTATAACGGTTTGCTTGATTCGCTTCAATCGAAAACCGACTGCAAACCGACTGCAATTGTGACCTCTTTTAATACACATGCTGAAAAAAGTCAAATTGTTTCAAAACATATCTTTTGTAAATTCATATTACATTACGTTCCTAAGTTTGTAGACAAAGGCAAGTATTTCTGCGACCGCTTGGTATAACTCTGGCGGTATTTCTCTTCCGACATCTACGGTTGCGTACAATGTCCTCGCCAATTGAACATTTTCAACAATTTCTATATGATTTTCTGCGGCACGCTCTTTGATTCGCTTTGCCAAATGGTCTACGCCCTTTGCAATCACGATCGGTGCCAGTGATTTTTCCTTATCATATTTAACCGCAACAGCATAATGCGTCGGGTTTGTAATGACAACGTCTGCAGTCGATATATTCTGCATCATTCTACGCATAGAGATCTCCCTCATTTTGGCCTTAATTTGACCTTTTATGTGGGGATCACCTTCTGACATTTTATACTCATCTTTTACTTCTTGCTTCGACATCTTCAACTGTTTTGTATGGCTACGCCGTACAAATACATAGTCAAGAACAGCGATCAAAATAAAATAGATACCAACCCTGATGCCCATGTCAATGGCCAAATTACAAACATGCAACAAGCTCAACGAAATATCCATATTGATAAGCATTTGAATATTCACAATTTCCTTTTGGATCATAGAATAAATGACCGAACCAATTAAAATCATCTTTAAAAAAGACTTAAACAATTCGGCTAGATTCTTTTTATTAAAAATTTTTTTTAACCCTTGCACCACATTGATAAAATTAAATTTTAATTTAAGAGGCTTGGTTGTGGGTTTCCAACCAACCTGTATCAAATTCGCAATGACAGAAACGACCATAATCGTACAAAAAATAGGCGCAAGGATCAGCACGAGTACAATCATGACATTTTTGACAAGCACAACAAAGTAATCTGGGTTATATATGACATTAATATCCCCGATCAAAAGAAGGGTTTGATAAAAAAATGTCATCAACTTACGATACATATAACCGCCAAACATCTTAAGCGACAAAAAACCAAAAATAAACAATACAGCCGTACCGATTTCTTTACTCCTTGCCACTTGTCCTTCTGATCTTGCTTTATCCTTCTTTTTTGAGGTTGGTTGTTCAGACTTCTCACCGGCCTCAAAAAAACTTAAGTTGATTGGCAAGATATACCTATATCGTTTCGTTTTATTTCTTTTTGTTGTCATGGCACCATAACCTTAATGATATCAAACACATATCGGACAATATTATCCATCAACGTCTCATATACAAATAGCAACATTGGCGCTACAAAGAAAACGATAACCAAACCCGCCAACAGCTTAATGGGTACACCAACCACAAATACATTGATCTGTGGTGCTGTCTTTACGAGCAGACCAAGCGCAATATCAAGAATGAGTAGCATGCCTACAACTGGCATGGCAATCTTCATGCCCATAATAAAAAAATATGTTATCATCTGCAAAAAAACATTAAATATATCTGCATTTCCCACCAGTTTTGCGGCACCGATACCGACAAGCCGGTAACTGCTTACAAACGTCTGGATAATTTTATAATGGCCACCTGTCAAAATAAAAATAAAACTCATAATAAAATAATACAAGTTACCTGAGATAGGAACTTGCGTCTGTGAGAGTGGATCTAAAATATTTGACATAGAAAGTCCCATTTGTTGATCAATATAAAATCCTGCTAAAAAGAAAACGTTAAAAATAGAAAAAACAATGAATCCAATCATTAATCCCACTAAATACTCTTTTATGATTAAAAGCACATATCCAGCGACATTATCATCATAGACCACTGTCTCTGTGATACCAGATAAATATACAATGCCAGCCACTGCCAAAGAAAATCCTATCTTGGTCACGGAGGGCACATTCCTGCCTCCAATAATAGGGACAATCGAAACAAACCCGAAGACTCTAATAAAGACCAATAAAAAGATATCAGCATTGGAAAAAATTTCGACCAACTGCGTTACGTTTGAAGAATACATACGTTTTCCTCTTTACATGTTTCTATACGTCAATGTAAATAGATTGTAAAATCTGTGAATAGTTTAATAAATAATTCTTGTATATTGGTCATCATGTAAGAGCCAAATAAAATAATGGCAACAAAAACGGCCAGAACCTTCGGTACAAAAGCCAGTGTTTGCTCTTGAATGGACGTAACGGTTTGGAAAATACTCATCGCCAAGCCCACCACCAGACCAATCACCAACGGTGGCGCCGACGTCAAAATAACCGTCTTCAGTGCCAACTGCATAAGAGACATAACAGAATCTTGTGTCATACGCCAAACCTCCTTTAAAATGTCTTGATCACACCTTTGATGACCAAGGCCCATCCATCTACCATAATAAAAAGTAATATTTTAAAAGGTGCTGAAATTAAAGCGGGCGGCAACATCATCATACCCATACCCATCAGTGTAGACGCCACCACCATATCAATGACAATGAACGGAATATAAATAATAACGCCAATCTTAAATCCTTTTGTAATTTCGCCTAACAAGAACGCCGGAATCAAAACCCTAGACGGAATATCATCGCGGGTTTTAAAAGACTCAATATGAGCCAATTCTAAAAACAGACCCAAATCCTTATTCTCTACTTGACTAAACATGAAATCACGTATCGGTTCCATCGCTGTTTCAACAAACTTACTTTGGCTCATTTGACCGTTAGAATATGGTTTTAATGCTGTGTCGTTAATCTGAACCAACATCGGCCCCATCAAGAACATTGTTAAAAACAAAGACAAGCTAATCAAGATTTGATTAGGTGGCATTTGCTGGGTACCCAATGCGGCACGTAAAAAGTGCAAGCTAATAAGAATCCTTGTAAAACATGTCATCATCATAAGAATCGATGGGGCCAAGCCAAGGATGGTGAGTAAAAGGAGAATTTGCAACGTCGTCACTGTCGGCGCGGATTGCGCATCTGTATTCG
>JAVBJY010000171.1:0-7816 GCA_031546735.1 Eubacteriales bacterium | reverse complement strand
TCGCCGCAATGGCGGCCATAACGCCGCCTCGAACGCCCCAAACGTTTCTACCGCCTGTATACGCGATCAAAAGCGGTAACAGGTATGTAATCATCGGACCAACTAATTTTGCAAAGGCTTCATTCGGGATCCAACCAGCCGGTATAAAAAGGGCGGTGATGAGACCCCATGCGATGAATGCACCAATATTGGGCATAATCATTGCGGTTAGTACGCGACCAAAAGCTTGAATTCGTTGTTGCATGCTATTTTCTTTCATTTCGTTTCCTCCTTTATAGTATATTTTTTTGTATTCACATCTTCAAAAATCTGTGCAACCAACGTGGGGCTTGGTGTGTCCGTGCCTTCGAGGGTGACGCATGCCGCACTGATGGCACATGCCTTTTTCAGCGCATCGGCTAAATTTTCGCCGCGAAGGGTGCTCACCGCCAAACTGCCGACGACCGAATCGCCTGCGCCGACCGTGCTTTTTGCAATTATTTTGGGCGGTGTTGCCAGAATCGCTTCTTCTCCACTCACGAGCAACAAACCATCTGCCCCCATGGATACGCACACATATGAAATGCCATTTTGAATCAGTTGCTGACAGCCATCGATGATTTCTGGGATCGTCGTCATGTTTGTGCCAAGCACTTCATTTAGCTCGTCGATATTTGGCTTTATCATCCACGGATTCGCCTTCATGCCCTCGGCCAACAATGAGCCGCTTGCATCCAAAATGATTTTTGTATGCTCCGCTTTCAACATCTCAATGATCTCTTTGTAAATCGTTTGAGGAATACTACTTTGGGCATTGCCCGATAGCACCAAAATTTCAGAGGTAGCGGCATGTATTTTTATTTTTTCCATTAACTCTGACAGCTTTTCATCCCCTACAAACGGGCCTGTTTCATTGATGTCTGTGCAGGTGTTTTGTTTAATATCCACAATTTTTGTGTTGGTTCGCGTTTTTTCCGAAACCCATACAAAATCATGGCGGATCTCTTTCTCGTCTAGCAATCCCTCCAATAACTTGCCATCCTGCCCACCCAAAATGCCGAGTGCGATTGTTTCTTCGCCTAGTGACTGGATGATTTTGGATGCATTGATGCCCTTCCCCCCTGCGTCAACGGTTAACTTCTGCACCCGATTGACCTCGTTTACAGCGAAGTCGCTTAAGATCAGCGTTTTGTCAATGGCAGGATTTAGGGTGAGTGTAGTAATCATTTCCGACCGCCTCCTCTTTGTATGGCTCAGGATCGGCTAAATAATGAGTGATACTTATTATTTAACGATCCCTTACCTCATTTTGTATAACTTTTATGCCCTCCTTCTTGTATTTCGACAACGTGGTGCTTGGTGTCTTGTCGTCTGTCACAAGGTAGTTTATTTCTGATAGTGGGGCAAACTGTGCCAACGTCACATTTTTAAATTTTGTATGGTCAGCAAGTAAAAATAGTTCATCTGCCGCACAGATCATGGCATTCTTTGTTCTTGCTTCCTCCACGTTAGGGGTGGTGGCACCAAATTTAAAATCGATGCCGTTTGTACCCATAAATGCTTTTTGCACGTGGAGTGTTTGTAACATTTCATTGGCGGCACTGCCGACGATTGATCTTGTAATGTTGCGGTGCTCCCCGCCAATCAAAATGAGTTTATTGTTTTCATATGCCCCAAGCAAAAAGCCAACGACAATGGAGTTTGTGACAACGGTAATGTTTTTGTTACAGATGAAAGGAATCATCTGGATCGTCGTCGTACCCGAGTCAAGGATAATGACGTCCCCTTCTTGAACAAACTCGGCGGCAAGCTTTGCGATTTGTTTTTTTTCATCCAGCAATGCGATTTCCTTCTCATTGAAGGTTGGCTCTGCATTGGTTGGTAGTGTTAAAATTGCGCCCCCATGGGTGCGCTTTAGTATCCCTTCGACCTCTAGCTCTTGGAGGTCGCGCCTGATGGTCGCTTCTGAAACGTTTAAATGCTCCACCAGTTCTTGTACGGTTACTCTGTTTTGAAACTGCAATAGCTCGATAATTTTCTCATGCCTTTCTTCCGCAAACAGACGCACCACCCCTTCGCGCACATGCGCTAGATTATTTTTGATTGGATTTAATTGGTTTTGACTTATTTTGATGATATCATGATTGTTTTTGAAAATTAAATTTTTTTAACATATTTTAACAAAAAAATTACAGCTTTACGATTTATTCTATTACAAATCGCAGAGCTGTATGCAAGACTTTTCAAGCATGTAAACAAGTATGTACAAAGAAGGTGCAGTTGATCAAGGATGTTTTTCCTTTTCACCTCTGTTTATGAAGCACTATGGCATCCCGCAACTAGGCTTATTGGTAAACTTATGGCAGAAGATTTGGCTCTCTCTTCAAAAAATGTTGATTAACACAAGGCAAAGGATTATACTATTCATAAGAAGAAATGAGGCGAGACAATGCAACACGAAGATATCGTTTGGAAAAATGTATTTGACTTGCTTAGCGATGGGGGTTTAAGTTTTTTTGGGATTAAAGCGAAAATCACAGCTCATGCAAAGACAGAGTACAATGTTGTAGAATTTCAAAAGAAAATTGATGATCGTGTGTACTTGCTTGATGATGGCACTTTTTTACACTTAGAGTTCCAATCAACAAGCAAAAGCGCAGATATTCGTCGCTTTATGTTATCAGACGCTATGCTTGTCAACAAGGAAAATAAATCAGTCCGTACGATTGTGATTTATACTGCAAACATAGTGGAAGCTGAAAATGCTTTAGTTCGCGGCTCTTTAGTTTACACCGTTGAAAATTTCTACATGAGAAATTTTGACGGTGACCATACTTACGCAGCGATTAAAGCCAAAGTCGACCGCAAAGAGGGATTGACCAAACAAGATTTAATGGGGTTAGTCCTAATACCGCTAATGCGAAACTCTGTTGACCTTGAAACAAGAATTGAGCAGTCCATCGACCTCTCAAAAATGATAGATGAGGAAGCACAGTCACAAATAATTGCTATGTTATATGTGTTTGCGGAGAAATTCATTGCTGACGCCGAAAGGCTACTGAAGGTAAAGGAGAAGATTTCTATGATGGCTTTAGGGCAGATGTTAGTTGAAGATGGAAGAAAAGAAGAAAAGATTGAGATTGCGAAAAATGCTTTACAAGAAGGTTCACCTGTTGATTTCGTTGCGAAAATAACGGGATTAACGATTGAGGCAATCAAGAAACTCAAAGAAGAACTGAACAAGTAAGTTATAACAAGGATAGCTCCCACAACAGGGAGCTATTTTTTATGCCTACTATTTTGAACATTCTAAAGAAGGGTTATCTTTAAAAATTTCCTTTAAAATTGAATCTTCTTTTATAATTTGTTTTGCCTTCTCTCTATTTTCTTCAAAATGAATATATGTTTTTCGGCTTGGTTTAATAGAAGGCGCTACGTCTATGGCGTCAATATAGTCTTTTGCACTTAGATTAAGTGTTTTTAGAAAATCAAAAAAACCAGTGTCCGTAAGAAATTTGCGTACTCGCTCGTATCTATGATTTTGTACCATGCTCATGATATACGTTGAAATCCCTACTTGTATACCCTGAAGTTGAGGATTTGTTGTCATTTTATCTAGCGCATGAGAAATAAGATGTTCACTACCACTTGCTGGGCAGCTATTGCCAGCTATTTCCATTGCAATACCGCTCATGGTAAGAGAATCAATTAATTCTTTAATAAAAAAATACTCTTGTATATTATCAAATGGCATTCTCACAATACTGTTCACAGATTTTTTGGCGATCATTACAGCCACATCATCCACGCGCGTGATGCCTTGTTGCTCTTCAAATTGCCAGTCAAACGTGGCCGTTATCTTAGAAACCACATCACCAATACCTGAGTAAATAAATTTTTCGGGAGAATTTTTAACAACGCTTGTATCTACAATAATGCCAAACGGCATCTCAGCATGGACAGAACTTCGACGATTTTTGATAAACAACGAACAGCCAGAACTTGCAAAGCCGTCATGTGCCAATGATGTAGGAACACTGATAAATGGAAGTCTATTGAGGAAGGCTACATATTTAGCACAATCTAATACTTTTCCACCACCAATGCCCACAATTGCCTCTGTGCCCTGTGGAAGTTCAAATGCTGTCTCTATTATATACTCCATGCTATTTTCATTACAAATGTATTCGCCCAAAACTTGAAGTTCCGAATTGCTGTCTAATGCTTGCAATACAGTATCTCCAAATAAATCTTTTATACCTTCTCCAAAAAACAAGGTGATTTTTTGGATTTTTGCTTTTACAATATACTTATCAATTTCTTGTAATTTGTGAGACCCAACTTCCAAAATAATAGGTATTGCTATTTTATGAGTGTGCAGAAAAAATCCTCCTTTGTATTAAGGAACGTTCAAGTGAAAAGCTATCTTTGCGTATTAAATGCTTACGACTTATTTCCTAAGACTGGCCTTTGATTCTACAATTCAGTTCGTAAAGTGCGGTTTTATTGCTATCCCACTTCAATTGGTTTAACGCTTCATCATAAGAAACCCATTTGAAATTAATGTGTTCATCCGAGATTTTTATATAATCAGATTTTACTTCTGCGCCAAAAGAATATTCAGGAATGACAAACAAATCCTCACCCCATATTTGCCTTTGCGTTTTTGAAAAAATATTAGTCGGAATATAACAAATAGAAGTAAGTTGCTGAAAATCAGCATTGTTTATACCTGATTCTTCAAATGCTTCTCTAGTAGCGGCTTGCAAAGGTGTTTCTACATCTTCTCCACCACCTGCAATAAATTGCACCTGAAATTTAGGGCTGCTTCGTTCAAATATACAGTACTTTATACTGTTTTCCGCACGCAAATATAAAATTACTAAAACCTGATATGGCAGCCTTCCCATTTGTTAATATCCTCTCCTTTGCATTATATAAATTATCGCCCTTAACCGCCAGTATACGGAATATTCTAGCTGAATGCTTATGAACATTCCTAAACAACTTGATATATCATGGGGCGATATTGGGGTTCTGGAATTTTTATATTACTTTTCTTGGCCTCTTCAAGCCATAGCCTTCGTGCAATTAAAACTTGTGTCAACGCTTCTTGGTGGGTACTTCCGAATGCACTACAATTTTTCAAATCGGGAATATCAGCAATGTATCCTTCATCTTCATCACTATAAAAAATGTTGATATGGTAATCTCTCATTTTTACTCCTCCAATTTCAAATTGTATTTTTCGACCAATGCAAGAAATTGCTTAATTTGATATGGTTTAGCTTCTCCGCTCACATTTTGAAGATTGATTATTTCACTTACTGCTATATTTTTAAATATATTATGACTTCCATCTGTTCTTGCATGTGAAAATCCAAATGCTTCAACAATCGTTACAAATTCATTAAAATTAATGTTTTTCTGATTATTTAATATTTTCTGTAGAAACTTTTTCTTATTCAATATACCCACTTCCTTATGAGAGTATCTACAGCTTTCATGTATACGATAAAGTTTGGGGTCAAGACCTTTTCAAAGGGATTGCGGGTGGTGGGCAGCGCCCACGGTCTTATCCTTTACCCTTATCGACCGTGATTCTGGGCTTCTAACATCATCACCACGGTATTATCTCCAACGCTTCGCCTTCTATCCCCTTATGCGTCAAATACACATCGAGTTCGTGGCAAACATGAATGGCTTCTTCTACTTCCTCGGCGTCACGCATTGTCGCCGGGATACACGGTTTCAAAGTAATAGCCACTGATCGCCGCCAATGACTTATACAACGGCCTGTCATACGACGGCACCGCCTTAAACAGCGATTTCAGATTGTGCGTTCGTTCCAAATTTTCAGCCAGAAGGTGATGATCCTCTAGCCAATCTTTTAACCTTTTTTCGCAAAATGACACACAATCTTTTCCCGCTTTATTCCACAAGCCAAGCGCCATAAGGCCCTTGGCTGATTTTAATTCCATGTCTGCATATTCTTTATACCTGCTCATACAGCAACACTCCGTCTCTGCGTATGTATTTAAACACCATGCCGCCCGTGTCTAATTGAGACTGCGTGCACAGCACAACATCTACATGTCGTTTGCTGTCGCACGCCTCTGCAACGTCTCTAAACTTCAATTTGCTCTCATTTGTATTGGGTATTTCACGCAAAACCAGGCAAAG
The DNA here is from genome assembly GCA_031546735.1 of Eubacteriales bacterium. Lineage (GTDB taxonomy): Bacteria > Bacillota > Clostridia > Lachnospirales > JAVBJY01 > JAVBJY01. The sequence goes on along the minus strand of JAVBJY010000171.1, from coordinate 1,654 downwards.
GTCAAAGTCACTGTCTGGCTGATAACGACCGACGGCAAAACTGCCAAACAAAATAATCTTCTCTATACGCTCGTCGCCTAACGCAACGAGGTAGTTCACGATGGCCTTTAACTCTGCATGTATCGCCAACGGAAGCCGAATCGTTCGGTTCAAAGTTGAACACCTCCTGTTATTTCACCTTTATTTTAACAGTGGTGCCTTGTTCAACCTTCATGCCACCCTCTGGTGCCTGCTCGAACACGACTTTTTTGTGAATGGCAGTGGACGCACCGGGCTGTGCCGAAGCAGCCGGCTGTTCCGCACCATCTACAATCGACCCCCGGTCATCTATGGCAGGATCTGTCTGTGTTTGCGCATCTCCTGCCTCACCGTTCATTTCAAATGTGGCGCAGTGAAATCCGATGTCAAGCAGTTCTTTTGACGCATCCTCATCGCTTAACCCGATGATATTTGGCACCGTAACCAACGGCTTTTTATTTTCTTCCTTGATATACAGCTTAATTTTCATTGGTTCTTCGTATTTAGAGCCGCCCTCTGGAATCTGGCTATATACAAAATCACCGCTACTGCCAATGATTTCATAATCGTACCCGCTTGCGCTTAGTTCGTGGGTCACATCGACGAGATCACGGTTTGTATAATCTTTTACAAGCGGAATCGTCTGCTCTGTTTCCGCGACGCCGTTGTCGATGGGCAACGCAAGGTAATCGACCAACTTTAGCATCAAGTCCTTCAACATTGGGGATATCGACGTTACATGGTCTACGTATGGGTTCGGTATGTTGATGATGGTGATGACAATAATTTCAGGATCTTCAATTGGCATATAGGCCACATACGACAGCGTGACCTTGTTGGTTCCACGTTTGCCCTGTTCGCCAGTACCCGTTTTACCGCCCATGCTGTGTCCTTCGATGACTGCTTTTTTACCTGTACCCGTTGTGACAACGTCTTGCAAACAATGCCGCAAAAAGTCTGATGTGTCTTTTGAAATCACGCGTCTTACGACCTGAGGTTCCTGTTCCTTCACCACATGCCCGTCGCTGTCTATAATTTGTGACACGATATACGGTTTCATGAGATTGCCGCCATTGATGACGGCATTAAAGCCTGATATCGCTTGGATAGGCGTGCAGTTAAAGCCTTGTCCCATCGAGCCTGTCGCCAATTCGATAATATGAAACCCTGAGCTTGGCACCATAACGTGCTCGGCGCTTTGCTCTGATGGCAAGTCGATGCCTGTTAAGTCTCCAAACCCGAAATCACTTCTGTATTTCAAGTACTTTTCTTTGCATAATTTTACCCCAATCTCCATCAGCGCCACATTACACGATTGCGCCAATGCTTGCTCGACTGTCACTGTGCCGTGTCCAGACGTTTTATGGCATTTGATGGTGACGCCACCGGGCTTCTCCGTGTCAAAGTGCTTCTTACCCCCACAAAAAAACGTATCATTTTTGTTGATCACGCCTTCTTCTAGCGCCGCCGCAACGACGATCGGTTTGAAGATGGAGCCGGGTTCAAACGTGTCGGCTATGTTAAAATTTCGCCATGCTGCTGAATATTTCTTAACTTTTTCTGCGTCGGATAGCGCTGCCCATGCGGGATCTGTGCCATCTGGCTTGAAGCCTGTTATATGGGTCGGGTCTTTGAT
>JAVBJY010000198.1:0-6369 GCA_031546735.1 Eubacteriales bacterium | reverse complement strand
TTTGTTATATAATCATGTGATTTATTATATTTGCTTACAATCTCAACAATAAAATCTGGCGCACCCACGCATCCCTTATCGTTAATTTTATTTTTATCGCATATAACGGCGATATCTGGTTGAACGATTTTGTTGCAATCTTTCATATCTTGTCCTTCATCAACCAAAAACACATCAAACGGAGCTGGAAAAACCTCACATGTTTTTCCCTTTAGATAAGTAAAAATCTCGCTATGGAGAAAACTTAATACTCTCTGGTGATTAGGAGATGGGGCAGGAGACATATCATAGATAATGCCATTAATAATCTCGCATCTGCGCTCATCATCAAAGTCTTTATACTCATTATAGGTATAAAAATCTTCCACTTGCTTATTTATCATAATCTCACATCCTTTTATATATTTTTTGTATCTATACTTTTATTATACCTTGGTTTATGATAAAAGCAACTAATACAAAGCAATACGGTTATCTCATTTATGATAAAGTGGACGGATCCAAGCCGAGTATTTCAGCTTACATTTAAGGCTTTTTATTTATTGCACTTTCAATTTTTGTTGAGAAATCAGAAACTTCCATGATATAATAAATTAGAAGTATTGGTTACGGAGTAACAGTGCCCTCAAAATGTTTATAACTAAAGTAGATGATGTTTTGGCAGAAGAAATAAATCAAATATATGATAAGACACTGAAAAGAATTTTAACATTGTCTAAAACTTCTGTGGTTAATCTCATAAATGCTCTGTTTGAGAAAGCCTTTCCGATTGATAGCGACATCACTTATAATTGGACGGAAAGCGTAAGCGACAATTTAGATAAAATCATAGCAGACGCAATTCTAACTGTAAATAACGTGGAGAAATTTCATATCGAATGCCAAATAAATAACGATTCAACCATAGTCATAAGGGTATTTGAATACGGGTTTCAAGAAGCTCTAAAATATAAAAATGTTGTGGACGATAAAATTATTCTTAAATTGCCACACGCAAAAATAATTTATTTAGAGCCTAACAGCAATACGCCGAGTGAGGTATCGTTAATCCTCCAAACACCAGATAGCCGAGAGTTTGAATATAAAGTGCCCACAATCAAGTTTTTATCATACTCTATTGAAGAATTGAACAAGCAACGAATGGTAATACTAATGCCATTATATTTGCTGAAATTGAGGAAGATAGACGTGTATTAATGGGGTTATTGGGGAAATTATATGGCCATTTGTACGGCGATATTGGTTTGTTTAAGGAGAAAGGAGTTGGCGACATGCTTGCTGAAAAATTAGTATTAGATTTTGAGGTTGTTGAAGAGAAGAGTCGGGAAAAAGAAAGAATAAAAATAGCAAAAAAAACGCTCGCAGATAGAGAACCGATTGAGAAAATTATGAATTGGACGGAACTTTCTTATGACGATATCAAAAAGTTACAACTAAAATGATTTGAAATATAAACGCCAAATAGCCCACACCTGTAAAAAAGGTGTGGGCTATTTGACGCTTGCTGCCCCTTCGCTATTTGATTATGATTATCTGTCGGAGCACGTGTATTCCATTGTGATTTTGAAATCCGTCCATTTATCCCACGCACCTGCCACGCCAGTTGCAGCACACTCTATGCTGTTTTGCGTTACGGTATACATGTAAGTATTATTACCACCCCAAGAACAATTCATTGCTGATGCACGAGCAAGGGATGGGCTTGAATTAATAAAAACTACTTTAACATTGCTGTCAACTTTCAAATTGGAGATGTCATGTTGTATATAGGCTAGACCGCCACTATTCATACTACTGCAAGTTACTACCTTACCATAAATCTTTTTGCCCGTGTCGCCAACCGTTTTGCCTGTCCAGTATTCTATGCCAATTTTTGCATTGGCCCATGCCAATTGCGCCTTGAGCGCCGCTAATTCTGAAGCTGTAAAATCGGAATCTCCTCTGTCACCCTTGTCGCCTTTTGCACCAGTGGCACCGGTAGCACCAGTCGCTCCCTTTGCACCATCTGCACCTTTTTGACCATCCGCGCCCTTTAAGCTCTGGATCCATTCTTCTTCGGTTCCTTCAAACCCATGCGCAACCGCCAGTTCATACGCCGATTTGCCATCTTTTCCGCTTCCGGCACTGCTACCGCCCATTAAACAGCGCAAAACCTTACCACTAAAATTATAGTTGACACCGCTTGTCTCCAGCACAACCGATGAACAGGATTCACCAAAATTAAATTTTTCACCGCCGTTAATTCTCACAAAATCGCCGCCGTTAAATGAAATTCCACAATCTCTATCGACAGATATCGATATATCTTTCACCTCGCCCTTGTCTCTGATGATGTTTTCATTGGCGACACTGGTTCCTTTGCCTGCTATACTTTGATATTTCTTATGCTTTTTCATTCGAATCGCTCCTCTATGATTTTTTGTAGTTGAATTTGTAGTTGAAATGGAAGTCATGACCTTCTTTCCTACTCATCATAAGAGATTGACGATACGCGTTATATGGAAAAATTTCAAAAAGAGAACACATGCGAAATGACATCAAATCTCAAATCGCATGTGTTCTCCCACTCATTCCTTTATATCTTCCGAAACCGACAGCATCTTTAACAAAATTTCCTTTTCATTTTTCTCGTTATCCTCCATGACCACATGAAGCAACCTCTCTAGCGTTTGCCCAGTCGCCATTGGTGGCAGCCCCAATTTCTGAATATCATTCCCGTTTACCGAAAGTTTTTTTAGCGTGTAACATTCAGTCCTCTCCTGTATCCCTTCATACTGTTGCCGAATAACAGCAATCTGGCATACACAGTCATCATCATGCAAAATTTTTCCATAGACCTCCTGCAACGCCAATAGCGTCAAAAAATATTCCTCTCCCATCTCATAGAGCCTTACCTTCACCTCATAGGGAGAAGTCGGGAGTGGTTTATCTAACTGCTTTAAAATAGAGACGACGTCTTTTATCGTTTTGTTGTCGAGCCGCAGATGTTTTAAGAGCGAGCCTGCCGGATCCGCCCCCACCTTCCGAAGCAAAATACAAAGACGTACCACCAACTCTCGTGGCGCTGATGCCAAGGCGAGACGCATCCGATCCTCTTCAATCGTCTCTTTTAGTTCGGGCAAGCAATATGTCAGTAAGCCTGTGTCAACCAAGAGCGTCAGCTTTTCGGGGTGATGGGAAAGCAGAAGCTTTAAAAATTCATCCCGGATGCGCTCGACACTAATGTTTTGGATGAGATGCGCGTTTGTTTGAATTGCCTCATAGGTCGGCGTGTCGATGCCAAAATCCAATTGGGCAGAAAATCGTACCGCCCTCATCATCCGCAAGGCGTCCTCATTAAATCTTGTGGGGGGGTCGAACACGCCACGGATTGTTTTGTTTTTGATATCCGTAACGCCGTCAAACGGATCGACAAACCCGATCTCGGGATGATAGGCAATGGCGTTCATCGTAAAATCTCGGCGACCCAAATCGCCCACCACATCATCCGTGAAGAAAACGGTTTCCGGCTGTCTAAAGTTCACATACTCTCCATCGATGCGGTAGGTTGTCACTTCATAATTTTCATGATGCAGTACAACGGTGACGGTGCCGTGCTTGATGCCCGTGTCTACCGTATGGGAGAATATTTTTTTTATCTCGGGTGGCGTCGCATTGGTTGTAATGTCCCAATCCTTTGGCGTATGGCCGAGCAAAAAATCTCGGACGCAACCGCCCACCACGTAGGCCTCATAGCCATTCTGGTTTAATGCTTTGATGATTGTCGTTACGTTTTTTGTGAGAACCAATTTTATTCACCATCCATATGATTTGTATTGTTTCGCATATATACGCAAGGCAGTATCGCAAGAAGTGGTTGCAAAATCGTGCACTTCGTGTATAATTGTGTGGATATTGACTACATAAATTACGGAGGAAGAAAAATGAAAAGTGAAAACGAAAAAGTACAAATTGTGGCGGCAGACCCAAGCGCCCTCGGATTGTTCGGCCTTGCGATGGTGACGCTTGTGGCGTCTAGCCAAAAGCTTGACCTTACGTCGGGCGTGTCTCTTGTCATTCCATGGGCGATCTTTTTGGGCGCACTGGCTCAACTCTATGCGTCGATTGTCGACTGCAAACGAAACAATGTGTTTGGTGCTACTGCCTTTGGTGGCTACGGTTTCTTTTGGCTTGGCGTTGCCTTCACATGGTTTATCCAAAACGGAGTATTTGGTGAAAAACTCGCAAGTACCGCAGACGTTCATCAGCTCGGCGTTGCATTTGTAGGCTACCTTATCTTCACCCTTTTCATGACCATCGGTGCCATGGAGACAACAAAAGTATTGTTCTTGATTTTTGTGTTAATCGATTTCTTGTTTTTGGGCTTATCCCTTAGCACGTTGGGCGTACAACCAGAGTTGTTTCACACAGTGGCGGCCGTTGCCGAATTATGTATTGCACTTGTAAGCTTTTACGGCAGTGGCGCATCGGTTTTAAATGCGCATTTTGGAAAGCAATTTTTGCCTCTTGGAAAACCGTTTGGTATCTTTAAGAAATAATTGATTTATGCTCATTCTATCGTTGGCGGCGCAATGTGAATCGCTTGTTTTTGCAAGTAGTCTTGCATTCCGATTTCGTCTTGAATTTCAAGACCACGCTCGCCCGCCAGCGATTCAAGATGGTGGGTAAATTCATGCACCAACGTTGCCCGCAGTTTTTCTTTGGCTCGGTCGCCTTCTAGGTAATGATACACCCGTAGAAATGACCCAAAATAAATAATAATATAGCGGCCTAGCACCTTCTCATGATGGTATTCGCCCAGAATGTATAAATCGTTCGCCACGCTTCGCGGGTGGACTTTTTCTTCTGGAAAGAGAATAATGCCTCCGTTTAAATCTCTAAAAAATTCTTGCGGCAGTGAATCTGCAATTTCATCCAACATCACGCCCGCTTCTTCTATCGTAATCATGAAAAACACCTCATTCTCTTCGTGTCTATCCCGCCTTCGCCTAATTCTATCGTTTGTGCCAAACAATGTCAATACGCATACCCGAGACATATAATGGAATGCCCCCTAACCGCCGATACATATTATGGATACCTGCCTCATGCATGCACCATGCAACAAGTTTGGCAGAGAAAATAGTGGAAGGGTGGCGAAACGATGAACATCGGCACAACCAATTACAGCACACATCCGTATGCAAATCTAAAACTTTCAAACGCAAACGCGTCACAGCCCAAAGCAAAAGAAAATAAAAAGAAAGACAAGTCAGAACACAAACCCCAATCGAACTCGATCACAGATCGATTTTTAAGGCAAAAAGAAGACATTCAGAAGAGAATTCAAGCCCTGAATGAAAAATTATCAAAGATCGATCCCAAACAGCAAAAAGACTTATACAAGCTGTACAACGAGAGCATAAAAGAATTATCGGCACAGCTAGACCAAGTCGACCAAGATATGGCGGCGGCGGTGTTAGAAGCGCAACAGAAGAAGCTAGAAGAGGAACAGCAGAAATCAAAGAAGGCGGCTACCAAAAATGCACCGCCAAAATCAGACGAAGAAAAAGAAGAGAAGCGGCAAGTAGAAGAGACAAAGTTTTTAATCAAAACAGACAACACCTTCGATGATATTGCGGCCAGCAAGCAGACAAACGCGACGTTATCCTTACAACAATCTCGCGAAAAAATAGACATGGCCAATGATGCCATACGCCACAAGGAACAAGCCCAGCGTGCCGCGGCAAGCCAAAGTGCCGCCGATAACGATGGTGTATCCCAAGTGCCGTGGGTGCCTAATGACTCTTTCATCAATCAGTTTAACCGGATTAACGCCGGGCATTTTACCGTAGATGAATACAAAAAGGCTTCGTTTTTAAAGGAACTGCAACAGGCGTCGAAGCGGACGACTAGTGCGATTGAAGATGGAATCGTGGATGCACACCAAACGACGACCGATTATGTAGAAACACTCGATGATTTAGAAAAAGCACCTGAAAAAGCAGATGAGAAAGAGGATACACCGCAAGAAAAGATCGAGAAAGAGCAGAAGGAAAAAGAGGAAAAGGAAGAAGACGAAAAGCAGAAAGAAGACGGTGCGTAAATGAAAATACGATTATCGCACAAGTCTGTTAAATTTCTTAATAAGCGTGATAAATCTACAAGAACGAAGATAACAAAGGGTATATATGAGCTATCAGTAGAAAAACATAAGGGTGATACAAAACCATTAAAAGGGTATACTGATTTATATAGGTTGCGTGTTGGTAATTATAGAGTCGTGTTTTTTTTTTTTTATTATAAATAAAAAAAAAATAAAAAAATTTTATATTTTTTGTAAAAATTGGGTGTTTTTATTTAATAAAAATATGTGTTTAAACAAAGAGA
>JAVBJY010000008.1:0-20216 GCA_031546735.1 Eubacteriales bacterium | reverse complement strand
GCTCTAGCAAAATATAAAATACTATCTTCTCGCCATTCAGAATAGCTTCATATACTATATCGGCTTCTTTTTCGCTAAAATCCTGTAGTATGAAGCTATTGTTGCTCTTTCTTAAAGTGCTTTCGTCAATATCATTAACCCGAGGCTCTTTCACACAATCCTTTAACAAACTTATGAATTGGCTCCTATTTGCAAATAAGTACTTAAACCTTTTGTCATGTGGATTATCTATTTTTTTATTTTGGCTTTTAACATCCTTAATATTTTTTCTCAATGGGATCACTTCCTACTCAATAGTATAGCACATCAAATTAAATAAGGTAAGATTTTTTAGGGTTCTTTCTCAGGTTTGGGTAGGAATCGAAAAAGGCAAAAAACAGACACCATTATGATGTCTGTTTTTTATATGTTATCCACACTTGAGAAACAACCCTGCAAAGAGATCGGCGGTTGCTTTTTGTATCCGCGACCAGTCGCGGGGCAAACGTTTTCTACTGAGCATTGCTTACATCGTCTTCATGTTCTGTAACATACTCGTGTGCTTTTATATCTTCGATCATCCCATCGTACAGACGAGCCATCGCCTTTCGGGTATGCTCTACTGCTTGCTGAAGGCTGTCACTCACGATGTTCATGAGGAAAGCGACTTCTTCTTTGTTCCACCCATCGGTATCGATTACCCACCTCATGCGCTTGCGCATCATTTCTAACGCGGCATCACATTTTAACGCGCCGAAATATACTGCCTCTAGTCGGTAAAAAGACGTCGATGTGCGACGGTCGATCCCTTCGCACTCTAATGCGTCCAGTATCAACGATTCTATTTCTTCCATATCCTCTTGCGTTTGTTCGTTCATGCCCTTTCCGTCACTCCTTCCATTTTTGCAAAACACTTCATGTGGAATGAAAGAAAGATGAACGCAACCCTCGTCCATAACAGGCTCTTATATGTATGTAATTGTGTCGACCTTGCTACGCATAACAGATCATTATGATTCCGCACTTGAAAAAAGGCGAAAATAATATTATACTGTTAGGGTAGCCCTGTGGCTATGTCGTTGATGAAGTTGCTGTTCATCTTCGTCGACCCATGGGTAGTCTCACCTACCCATGGGTTTTTCTTTCATTATAAGCGGTGCAACGTGTTCGTCACGTCTTCCTTATTATAAATGTTTTTGGCGAATTTTACAACTATTGATTTGCTAATTATATCGTGTATAAATGGCTTACGCTAAAATGCGTAAGCCATTATTTGTATAACTGATACTATAGGCATATTAGGATTCTTTAAGCAATCTAATATAGTGATTGGCTTCCCTCAGCACGTGGTCTGCAAGTGTCGCCTTTGTAATTGACGCAATTGTCAGATCTGTTGCTTCTTTGGCACTCAAGATCAATTTTGAATAGTCTGCTATAAACCCATCAGAAGCCTGAATTAGAGCGCTTTCGGTAGGTCGAGAAGCCCTCTAATTGTATGCAGTTCAAGTCTCTTATGGAATAATCCGCATAAGTGTTCTTACTATATGGGCGGTAGTTTAGTGCCGAATATATATCTTGTTTTTTATTCCCTACTTATTATATAATGATGCAAGAAATAGATAGCCATTTCATTATCCGATTCAGGCGGTCAAAAGTGCAAATAAGCAGTAGATCTTATGTTATGGTTACAATGATTAAGGAGGAATAATATAATATGACAGACTACAAAGAATTTTTAAAACAAAATCCAAATGGAACATTCTCTACAATTGATGGTTCAAAAATAAAATCCCGCTTATTCCAATATCTTTGGAATGACGGTGATAAAATTTATTTTTGTACCGGCAACAAGAAGCCTGTCTTCTCACAGATCAAGTGCAATCCGAACGTGTCATTTTGCACATGGAATCCCGCTGAATTTGAAAATGTTAGTATAAGCGGAAAAGTAGAATTTGTAGATGACATGGAAGGAAAAAAGCGTGTATTAGAGCTATATCCAATGATTAAAGGCCTCTATCAAGAACACACAAATCCTGAATTTGAATTGTTTTATGTTGATGTTGAAGAAGTGGAAATCTTTAGTGCTAAAGAGGGTTTAAAACAAATTAAAATAAAATAAATAATAGCACTGCTGTTTCACATCGTCCAATTTATTTGCAAATGGCCTGAGATTAATCATGGACATAAATTTAGTTAAAGAATCTATCATCAAAAAAGTAACACTCCATAAACATGACAACAGCAATGCGCTTTTTTATTGTATTGCTGAAAACGAGTTTGGCGGGATCTCTATGTCTGCTCGTTTTTAATTCCCGCCATTAATGAATAAAAAAACCTCGTCGTAAAATAATTTTACGACGAGGTTTTTTTATATCGCGTTCACCGCGCAGTATATTCTAATATTCAGGTTCGATTAAACCGTAGTCACCTTTTTTTCTCTTGTAAACAACGTTAATCTCATCGGTTTGCCCGTTTCTAAAAACGAAAAAGCCGTGACCCAACAATTCCATTTCCATGATGGCTTCTTCTGCATCCATCGGTTTGACCGCGAAGCGTTTCGTCTTGTACACTTGGATGGCTTCATCGCCCTCTGCCGCCGCTTCGTCTTTCGCAAATATGCTCAATTCGTCGTTAAACGATATTTCACGTCTTGATCGATCTCTTAATCTATTTTTGTAACGTACCATTTGGTTTTCAAGAACATCGACAACTTCATCAATCGCCACATACATATCTTGCGCGGTCACTTCGCCTCTTAAAATACGCTTTGGCAACGAAATGGTTACTTCAATTGTATGATCCAACTTCACGACACCCAATGTAACCGCGACGTGTGTATCCCCTGGAAACAGCTTACCAATTCTGTCAATTTTCTCGGAAATTTTTTCTTTTAAAGCATCTGTTACAGCCACGTTTTTTCCTGTGAATGAATAACGCATAATAAAAACTCCTTCCAATTAGTAGAGTATGGTAGTTTAAAACGTTAAACTACCTCTGGCGGAATGCAACATTCGTATTCCCGTCCATATATAACATATTCTCTCAAAACGTTGTTTTTCCTTCAACCCGTATATTTATTTTCACGACGACCTATGACCTACTGGTTCACTGTGTCATAACGCCACGTGATGGTCTTGTTGGATTTCAACTGCCCTAGGGATAAAATTCTGTTTTTTCCAGCGGAATTCGTTGTGCCGAATCCAGACAAATGCAACGAGCACGCATACAATGCCAAATCCAAATCCGATTGGTTCGCTGTACGGAAGTTTCAAATAAAGCGCGCCATAATAACCGGCAACAAAACCAAAAACAAGTGACAAACACGGCACGCCATACATAATGGCGACGGCTTTCAAAAACATATCGCCTTCCAGTTCGATTTGCACCTTCTGGCCGACGGACGCGTTACATACATTCACCGCATCCACAAACATATCTTCTGATGCCATGCCCGCCGTGCACACTCTGCACTTGGCGCAGGCTTCCATGCGCTTTAATTTCACTTTTACCGTTTCACCGTTTACTTCGATCACTTCGCCAATTTCGCCCATACCCAATCGTCCCTTTCGGAAAAAAATAAAAAGACCCCACCAAGGCGTGCTAGCTTCGTTTAAGACCTACTAGAATATGTGGTTGAGCCCTGTACGTTTCATGACTCTGCGATACAATCGCAGCACGCAACTCCGCGTACAGAAAACCGTTATCCCGTAATAAATCTGTTGGTTATAAACAAACATCTAGCTCGCACTTCGTAGAAGTCCTTCTATACTTCTATTATACATAATCCGCTAAAAATTGCAAGACCGAAAAAATGAATTTTTGTAAATTGTGCACCACGCCATGACCTATTTCATATGATATTGTATAGAAAAGGTAGGCTTGTTCCCGCTTGGTTTTGTTTTTAGGGAACAAACTGCAAGACAGGGGACCTGTTCATGATCGGAAAGTATAGAAGAAAGACGCTCGGCCTTGTGTGTTTGTCTATGGGTATTGGCATATTGCTTGCTTTATTGATGAACTGGATCGGCTTTTTTGTCGCGGTCGGCTTGATCGCGTTCGGATTTTGGCAGTTTTTGTGTTAGGCATAAGATCGTGGGCGGCAAGCCCACGGTCTTATCTCTTTTATCCCCGACATCAACCTAATATTTATAATCTTCAACTTCCACTTTGTCTACTTCTTGGTAAGGCGCAAGCGTCGATACCATCTTGACCGCCTGTGCCGAATTGTTGATGACGTAATGCACTTCTGTCGGCTCGATGTGGATGAGTTGCCCTTGGGTCAGATGATGCACCGTTCCGTCTACGACGATATCTACTTCCCCCTCCAATATGAAAAAATTCTCTTCCATAATGTTATGATAGTGCGCCTTAAAATCTTGCCCCGGTTGAAACTGCACAAGCGCAAAGTTAGAACGCGGGCCTTTCATTAAATATTTTGGGCCACTGTCTTTAAAACGATATTCATGGTCTTTTTCATCTACGATAAACATGTGTCTTCCTCCTTCTATAGTTGTTGTAGGCCGGGTGCCGCCCACATATGTTTTGTAATCCCCTTGTTGCTCAGTTCGAGTTGGCTTTGGTACATTGCTTTCCAACGCGGATACATTTCTTCATAAATTTTGTAGTTTTCCATATTCGGCGTAAAGGTTTTATCCCATTTCACCAGTTTTTCAGAAATTTCGGACAGGTTGTTATAGATGCCGACACCAACACCCGCCATAATCGACGCACCTAGTGCTGTCGCCTCTTTCACAACCGGTACCTTCACAGGCAAGCCCAATGTGTCTGATAAAATTTGGCACCAGAGTGGGCTTTTTGACGCGCCGCCTGCAAAAATAATCTCGGTCGGCATGTTGCCCGTCGCTTCATATACGAGGTCGAGGTGCCCTTTTGTAATCATCGCTGTGTTTTCCAAAATGGCGCGATAAAATGTGTAGCGGTTGCATTTATCCGGCTCGATTAAGAAGTTTGTGAAGGTCGGTGCCGCATGCCCCCACGCAATATAGTTCATGACATCCGAGAACGCGCACATCATGCCATAACAGCCTGCGGGGATTTTTTCTGCTTCTATGTCCATTAGATAGTATGGGTCTTTGCCTGTTTCGGCCGCCTTTTGCACTTCCAACTGGCAAAATCCGTCTCGATACCACCGCATCACCATGCCCGGCTTAAACGCCAACGCTTCATATTGCCAAACACCCGGCACCGCATGGCAATTGACACGCACGCGACAATCGGCATCGGTTTTCCCGTCTGGCGTATTAAACTCATACTGCCAAAAACTGCCGCCAAACACCGCCGCTTGCCCCGGCTTCACAGCGCCGACGCCGATACAGCCAAGCTGTGCGTCGCCGCCCCCTGCAATCACAGGTATGCCCGGTAGAAGCCCCGTCTCTTCGGCACCTTTTTGGCTAACGGCACCGACTTTTGATCCACACTCATACACGCGAGGGAAAATATCGTCTCGCAGTCCACAGCGCTTGGCGATCTCTGGCTCCCAGTCACGGTTTTGGAGGCTAAAAATGCCAGTGGTCGAGCCGTTGCTTGGCTCTGTGCCCATGACACCAGTCAAACGGTAAATGAGCCAGTCGTTAAACATCGACAGCGTTGCCACTTTTTCATAAATTTCTGGCATTTTATTTTTAACCCACAAAAGCCGTGGCAATGCGCCAAGGGCATATGTCTGCCCCGAAATACCATAAATCTCTTTTTCTAATTCGGGGTTTAGCCCGATCAACTGCCCCACTTCGTCACTGCTTCTTGCGTCTACATTGGCGCAAGCCCATATCTCTTGCCCCTGCCCATCATACAGCACAATGCCTTCACGCATACAGGTCGTGCTGATGGCGGCGATGTTTTGTGGCGATACGCCCGACTCTGCCAACATTTCTTTGACACAGCTTGTCGTCAATTCCCAGTTATATGTCCAGTCAAAATCCATGCTACCCGGCCATCGGGGGTCTTCTTTATGTTCCCATTCTTTTTGCACGCAACAGATTTGTTCGCCTTGTGTGTCAAACAAAACAGCACGCACACTGCCCGTTCCGGCGTCTAACGCCAATAAATATTGTTCCATCATCGATTCCTCCTTGTCCTTATCCTATACTGCCTTCCTCTGCTGTGAGGGCGGCGGCAGTTGCCTCGTCCGTAATCAACACGTCCAGATAGCCTCCGTTTAACGCAGCGCGAATGGCGGCGATTTTGGTCGGCCCGGCGGCGACGCCCACAACATTTTCTAAGTTTCTCATTACTTCTAATGAAGTAGAAATCAGTCTATCTTCGATACCTGTTTGCACCAAGTTGCCATCTTTGTCGATGAAGTGGCTCAAAATATCGCCCACTGCACCCCGCATCTTCAAATACAGAAAGTCGTTCTTGCCCAATATGCCCGATTGGATAATGGTAGCCGAATCATCCATGCCACCGATGCCGACGACACTGGTGCCCGAAAGCTTGACCATACGGGAAAGCTCTTTTACCGAAGGCTCGTTTCGCATGGCGGCCGCCATTTCTTTAGAAGAAACCAATAACGGTAGCGGTATTAAATGAAGCTTCGCGTTAAAGACATAAGATTCTGTATTTGGGAGATAATAACTGACACCGCCTGTGAGAGAGATGCACGTAATGGGGTGTTCTGTCATCGTGGCAAGGTTGTTCAAAATTCTGCCCGGCGTATCACCATACCCCATATTGATAAAGTTGTTTTCGCTTAACCGACTGGATAAATACATCGCGGCGGCTTTTGCAATGGTTTCGTTTGTATTGTCTGGGTTTAAGCTTGTAGGGATGACAAAGGCGTCTTTTAAACTGTATTGGGAGATGAGTTGGCGCTCGATCAGCATACGGTCGGACCAGTCTTCTCTTATTTTAAACTGAATGATACCGGTCTGCCGTGCTTTCTCTAGCAGCTTGATGACGCGAATACGAGAGATATCAAGCACTTCGCCGATTTTCTGTTGGGTCATATTTTCAATATAATAGTACCAAGAAACCTTTGTCATCAGTATCTCTTCATAATTCATATCCATATACATTCCACCCGCCTTCACCACATCAAATTTCGTACAAAAGTAACATGTAAAATCTTTTGTGTGTCTATATCCAAAGTATATCAGGAAGATTTTGTGGTGTCAATATATTTGTATAATTGTATCCATTTACCATTTTTTATCACGCCGCGTATACAGATTGCTTAACTATTCGCGCTTTCATCACCAAATTTTATGGCATTCATTCAAAAACAACAATACTTCTTGCAACAATCAGATTATTTTTTGTTGACAAAGTATGATGAATCATTTATCATGTAACTATGATAAAAATATCATTCAATAACATTTATTCAGAAGTTTGAGGTGATCTGCATGACGCAATTGGATCGTGATGGTGGTTCGCAAACCATGTTGGAAGTAAAAGGCATTCACAAGTCATTTGGGCAAAATGCCGTGCTAAAAGGCATTGATTTGTCTGTTAAAACCGGAGAAGTCATCGCCCTAATCGGCGGCAACGGTGCCGGCAAAAGCACCTTGATGAAAATTATCATGGGCATTTATCAGCCAGACCAAGGTGAAGTCTTTATAAGCGGTCAAAAAGTGACCTCGCACAAGCCCTCTGTGCTACTTGAGATGGGCGTTTATCTCGTTCCACAAGAGCCGATGCTTTTTCCGAATATGACGGTAGAGGCAAACGTGCTGATCGGCTTTAAAGAAGGTCGCGTGGCGCTTCATAAACGTTTGGTAGAGTTGCTCGAATGGCTTGGCTGGCACATCGACTTAACCCGAAAGGCAGAAAGCCTCTCCATCGCCGAACAGCAGATGGTCGAAATACTTCGCGGGTTGATGCGCAAGGCAAAAGTCTTAATTTTAGATGAGCCTACAAGCGCACTTACATTTAATGAAGTCAAATCTCTCTTTAAAACAATCGACGAACTCAAAAAAAATAATATCAGTATGATATATATTACCCATCGTCTTACCGAAGTATTCGATATCGCAACGCATGTGGCGATTATGCGAGACGGGGTCATCACACTAAACCAAACCATAGAGAATACGACAAAAGAAACACTGGTAAAGGGTCTGCTCCCCCCTAACACCCTAGAGCGAAAACATAGCCAAAAAGCAAATGTACCACAATATGAAAACCTAAAACCGGTCATGCAAGTGAAAAATTTATCCGGTTATGGCTTCAGCAATATCTCGTTTGACATTTACCCCGGTGAAATTTTGGGGCTTGCGGGTGTTGTCGGTGCCGGGCGTACAGAGCTTGCCATTAGCATATTTGGTAAAGACACGACACTCGGCGGTCAAGTATTTCTTGACGGCAAAGACATCACAGGGCTTTCGATGGGCAAGATTATACAAAAAGGTCTCAACTATGTGCCTGAAGACCGTTACTTGCACGGCTTGTTTAAAATTAGCGATGTCGCGACCAACACGACCTCTGCCTGTTTCGAAGGCTTTAGCCATTTCTTTATGAACTTTCGAAAAGAAAGCGACATGGCTAACAAATATATCCAAGACTTTAACATCAAAGTAACTGGACAAGACCAACTGATGGGTTCGCTCTCTGGCGGAAACCAACAAAAAGTCGTTATCGGGCGCGCATTGTCCACCGCCCCCAAAGTCGTCATACTCGATGAACCTACCCGTGGCATCGACGCGGTGGCGCGCGGTGACGTCTACCACATCATCAATCTACTAAAAGAACAGGGTGTCGCCGTACTCCTTATTTCTTCTGACATGGAAGAAATTATGGAACTCTCGGATCGGGCACTGACGATGTTCCAAGGCAATTTGAATCATTGCTTCGACAAGCAAGACATTACGCAGGATAATTTAACTGCCGCGTCTTTCGGCGTATATGAGGAGGCGATGACAGGTGCTTGAAATTAAAAAAATACTGAAAGCCCGAGAAATCACATCACTGCTTTTCGTTGTGGTCATGTTTCTTCTGGTGGGGCTTGTGAACCCTAGCTTTTTGTCACCCAATAACATCTTTTTGATTTTAAACGGTAGCGTCGTGTTTACCACGTTGGCAATCGGCACCGCTGTTGTCATCATGGTGGGCGAAATTGACGTTTCCATCGGCGCAACACTTGGTCTTTCGGCCGCCGTTTCTGCCACATTGATAAGAGATGGTCACCCATGGTGGGTAGCCGCTGTTGCCGCCATCGGGGTTGGTGTCGCCGTCGGATTATTTAACGGCTTTGGCGTCACCAGAATACGGATTCCTTCTATTATAATGACGCTCGGAACAAACGGCATCGTACGCGGATTAAGTTATCTGTATACAAACGGCAAATGGGTTGAAAACGTACCCCCTGAGTTTAAATCACTTTCCCAACTTTCTGTGGGCAAGATCAATTTATTCTACATCGCGGCGCTCACCTTCACCGTATTGTTCTACTTCTTCCAAGAGAGAAGCCGAGTAGGCAAATGTTTTAAAGCCGTTGGTGACAACGAAAACGGTGCCACACTCGTCGGCATCCCTGTTAAAAAGACAAAAATGATTGCCTTTGTGTTGTGCGGTGTGCTTGCCTCTGTGGCGAGTTTGATGTTTGTCAGCCGTGTCGGGCTTGTCACGCCGACAGCCGGTAGTGGCTATGAAATGAAAGCAATTGCCGCTTGCGTATTGGGCGGAATCAGCCTTTCTGGCGGCGTTGGCTCTATGATTGGCGCGGCGATTGGCGCCGTGATCATGTCTTCGATCAGCCGTTTGTTGGTTTTCTTACAACTCTCTTCTGATTATGACAACACCATTACAGGCATTTTACTCATCGTCATCGTCGTTGCAGACCAACTTTTGCAAATGCGTTCTGCTGAAAAAGCAAGAAAAGAACGCTTGCGTGCGAGAATCGGGCATACAAATCAACCGGAAGGCGGTGCCAAGACATGAAAAACCCGACATTACTCGATCAACTCAAAACTTGGGCGAGAAAAGATGCCGTTCGTTGGAACATTACTTTAATTTGCTTATTGGTCATCATGCTCGTTGTATTTGGCTTTCTTAACCCCAAGTTTTTGTCTGCCCCTCGGCTACTCGGCAGTATAAACGACTTTATGCCCGTCTGCATCATCTCTTTATTTGTCACCTTTGTGCTGATTACTGGCGGCATGGACATACAGGCTGGCTCTATCGTCGGGCTTACATCCATCGGCATCGGCTTGATGTGGCAAGGGCTAGGCTTAAACATTTGGGTGGCAGCGGCACTTGCCCTTTGTATCGGCGCGATATGTGGCGCATTTAGTGGTTTTCTTGTGGCATACACAGGGGTGCCCTCTATGGTCGTCACGCTGGGCGGGCAGTTTTTATACTCTGGCCTCGCCATTACGATTATGAAACTTTCGGGCGTCGCTTCGTATAAAGGCATTAGCGGTTTTCCAGATTCATTTACAAATTTTGTAAAAGGACGCGTCTTCGGCGTGCCCAACCAAGTCATTATCTTTTTTGTACTCACAATGATTGCATATATATTGCTCCATCGTACAAAATATGGGAGACGCGTTTTTCTTTGTGGCGTTAACCCCAATGCCGCCGAATATTCTGGTGTCAAAACCAAACTGACCATCATGAGCACCTATGTGCTTTCGGGCATGAGTGCTTCGATTGCGGGTATTTTGCTAACAGGCTACCTCGGCACGGCAAAAGCGGATTTTGGAAAAGAAATCACACTTCCGATTATTACCGCCGTCGTAATGGGCGGAACTGCCAACACAGGTGGCACCGGTAGTGTCATTGGCACGGCGCTCGCGGCCATTGTCATCGTAATCATGCGGTTTGGGCTTTCGATGGCCGGGCTTAATACCCAATACTTCGATATCCCTGTTGGCCTCTTGCTTATCGTCGCACTCGCTGTGCGCACCGCTTCGGGCAACAACGGATTAAACATCGGAGGGCTCTTCCGATTTGCTTTCAAAAAAGCAAAGTAAGCTTTCGCTACATTCTTTACGGTTTTCATATGCACATTGAAATCTAGTGCAACCAATGTGCATATTAAAATAAAACTAAAAAAGAGAATTTAAAGGAGGACTATCTATGAAGAAGCATCTAGCACTATTTCTTACGTTCGCAATGCTCACAACCGCTCTAACGGGATGTGGCGGAGGCGCGAAGCCTGCGGACACAGCAGCCACACCAGCGGCTGCCGAAACAACAGCACCTGAAGCAACCCCTGCCGACGGCACAGATCAAAATGCCACCGACACTGCTGCAAAACCAGGTGACATTACCGTTGTATTTGTTCCAAAGTTAACAGGCAATGCATTCTTTGAATCTGCAAACACAGGCGCACAAGAATACGCAAAAAAAGCAGGCTTTACTGTGAAGTATGATGGTAGCCCTGAGGCATCTGTAGCAAACCAAGTATCGATCATCAACAACGCCGTTCAAACAGGCGCAAACGCAATTTGTGTTTCATCACTTGATTCAACTGGTCTTGACGACGCGTTGAAAGAAGCAAGAAAAGCTGGCGTAAAAGTAACGACTTGGGACGCTGACGTTTCAGGCGACGCACGTACAGTTATGGTTTCTCAAGGTACACCTGAAATTTTAGGCCAAATGCTTGCCGACATGGGCGCAGACAGCTTAAAGAACCGTGGCAAAGATCCTGCAAAAGATCCAATCAAATATGCTTGGCATTATTCACAAGCGACTGTTGCTGATCAAAACTCTTGGCAAGTAGCAGGCGAAGCGTACATCAAATCCAAATATCCAAACTGGGAAAACGTAGCACCTAGCAACTACTATAGCGAGCAAGACGCCGAAAAAGCAATCAGCATCGGCGAATCCATCTTGACAGCACACCCAGACATCGACCTTATCATCTGTAATGACTCCACTGCTTTACCAGGTCAAGCACAAGCGGCACAAAACCTTGGCAAAACAGCAAAAGACGTTTCAATTACAGGTTTTGCTGCACCGAACTCTATGCGTGACTACTGCAAAGCAGGCATCATAGAACGTTGGGGCTTATGGGATTGTAAGGTTCAAGGCGCTCTTGGTTGCTACTTGGCTTACTACTTAGCATCTGGACACGACATCAAAGTTGGCGACAAGATCGACGTTCCTGATATCGGAACAGTTGAAGTAATGCCAAATACCGTGCTTGATCCAAAAGCATACACGGCTGACGATTCTGGTGTTGTTCTTCTTCCAGAACGTGTGGTATTTACAAAAGACAACGTAGACAACTTCGATTTCTAAAAAACAAAAAATACTGGCAGGGCGCGCATAACCGATTGCGCGCCCATAGCAATTTGACTTAAAAACAACGAGGAGGATATAAAAAATGGCAGATAAAGACGGATTAAAGGTAGCCAAAAATTATCATATGGAGCAGGCGTTTTCGAACCAAGGGGATTTTTATGTAAAAGGTGCCGCTGGTTTAGATTGGGGAATGAAAAAACATCTCGCAAACATATTCGACCCGAAAAGTGGCAACACTGTCATGTTTGCATTTGACCATGGTTATTTTATGGGTTCTACAGCGGGGCTTGAAAGACTAGACTTGGTGATTCCACCACTCATGGACTATGTAGACGTTTTGATGGCGACACGTGGCGCACTACGGGCGTGCATAACGCCAGCAAATCGCAAGGGCATCGCCCTTCGCGCGACATCGGGCTCTTCGATGCTTGACGACGACCTTAGCCACGAAGTGGTGGCGGTTGATATCGAGGATGCGATCCGCCTAAACGCCGATTGTATGGCGATACAAACATTTATCGGCGCTGACGGTCAAAAATCTAGTCTTGAGAATCTTTCAAATGCGGTGAATGCCGGCATGCGTTATAGCATTCCGACGATGGGGGTTGTAGCGGTCGGCAAGGATATGGAACGTACAGATCGCTTCTTCAAATTGGCAACGCGTATTGTTGCTGAGTTGGGCGCGAATATTGTAAAATCCTACTACTGTGATAATTTTGAAGAAGTCGTTGCGGCTTGCCCTGTTCCAATTGTGGTAGCAGGCGGCAAAAAATTACCTGAAGACGAGGCGTTAACGCTTGCCTATAATGCAATTAAAGGCGGCGCACGCGGTGTTGACATGGGACGCAACATCTTCCAAAGCGAGCATCCGATAGCGATGGTGCAGGCCGTACGGAAAGTAGTACACGAAAAGTTTACAGATAAAGAGGCTTATGAGTTTTATCAACACTTGACCCACTAAACAAATATCCATGGGGGACAAAAAAGCTGTATCTTATGCGTTTTAGCATCAGATACAGCTTTTTTTGTATTGATTACCCCTTCATCGTAAATTCTTCAAACCCTTTCTTCAACTTTTTATATCGTGTTTCTTTGTGCATTCTTTTGGACGCATGTATGTATAACTTGTCTGCGTAGATTTCTAATAGGCAGACACTGAGTTCGTCTTGTGCCCAACAACCGGTGTGGATGCCTTGTACAATTTTTGGCACACACGCTTCTGTGTTAAAGTTCTCCTTTTGAATGTCGTCTATGAACAATTGTAATTTTTGCTCATCTAAGGTGTCGAGCTGTTGAAACCTCGCTCTATGTAATACGATCCCATCTCGCACAAAGAAGATGGAAAAAGTCTGCTCATGAAATGCCCTTAAAAATACATACACATCTTTGTTTTTCAAGATGATATCGAGCCTTCTTGCTTTTCTTTTTAACTTTTCAATTTCTGCTATGCAATCTCGTAGACCCGCCGCCTTTTCAAAATTTAACGCTTGCGATGCCAGAAGCATCTCTTTTTTAATTCGACTGGCTGTACGCTTGGTATCCCCTTGCAGGCATTTTACAATTTCTTTTATTTTCTCTTTGTAGGCTTGCTCGTCTATCAATTGTTCACACGGCCCACAGCACCGCTTCATGTGGTAGTTGAAGCATACGCGCCCATTGGCTTTGAATTTTTTTTGATTGCACAGCGGGGTGTGCCATATATGGTTGATGAGTGCCATCGCCCCTTCCCCGTCTCTTTGGCTATAAAAACTTCCGAAGCATTCTGCCCCATCGTCCTCTCTTTTTTCGTCGAGAAACAGTGCCGGGTATTGTTCGTCGGTCGTTATCTTGATAAACAAATATTTCTGATCTTCTTTTAGTTGCCGGTTGTACTTGGGTCTGTGCTGTTTAATCAAGTTGCACTCTAGCAACAGCGCATCCGTCTCAGTCTCGGTGACGATATAATCAAGGTCTGTAATTTCTTTTACCATTTTTTTGTATTTGTTCTTGTACTTATTTTGAATATCTCTGGGGTGTGTTGCGTATTCCTCTTCTTTGCCGTGCCTAAAATATTGGGAAACCCTATTTTTTAGAGATTTTGATTTGCCTATGTATATGATCTCTTGCGTTTCGTTTTTAAAAAGATAACACCCTGGCAAGGGTGGCAACGCCTTGACTTTTTCCATTATGTCCAATTGCATCCTACCTTCTTTTCTTTTTTTGTTGCGATCACGAAAACTAATCTGCCTTAAAATAAAAATTGCTTAGCGTAAAGTCGCCACCATTAAAGGTACAATCGGCATATACTGTGCCTATATATTGGAAATCCGCAAAGTTCTCGTACATTACGCCAAGCCCGAACTCTACTTTTATCTGATTCCCTTCAAAGGAAAACCCCACAATGCTTTCGCTACAACGCACATCTGTTATCTTGCCGCTCTCTTTAAAGTCGACATAACTTGGCGTCACTGTATAGGTTTTACCGTCTACTACCAGTTCAATCGTATCGCTGTTTGGCTCGCCCACCAATTTATAAGAAACAACACGTGCAAGTTGCTTTACATACGCATCTGGATAAAAGACGTGCGCCGTCCATGGCTGCTCACCTTCCGTTTTTTTATTTATATCGATTATATGGAGACCTTCCATGGAAATACCCGTGCCCGAGCCATAGTAGTTGGTAAGAGCAAGTTCTTTTGTGCCATCACCGTCAAAATCGGCCAATTTCATTTTTGGCAATACCATGCGTGGTGTATAAAAAGAAATTTCGTAGTACTTGGCTATGTCGTTTACGTACAGAACCATATTGTTGTCATAGATGCTCGTATCATCCTTTATGCCATACAGATATATGTTTTCTTCGGGTATGGAAGCGAGTAATGGGAATGAAGACTTTGAATCGGCTTCGGAACCAAATAGCACCTCATTTGTATGGTCTATTTTTTCGGGAATTTTAAATGGCATGGGGGACTGATTCCCATTTTGTGCATCGCCAGATTGATCTACAGGTGTAGGTGCTGTCGTCTCCATACGATTTGAGTCGGCGGTATGGGAACACCCTTGTAGCATAACGCTTATAAAAACAAACAATGTATACAATTTTTTCTTCGTACTCGTCATCTGTAAACCTCCAAACATGATAAGGGATAAAAAAGGGATTTTTTAAACCCAAAAGTCTTGGAAAAACTGCCTCTATTCTTTCATCAGTATAGCCTACATTCTCACAAAACTCAACAAATTCTCATATTCCCTGCACATGAACAGCTTTTTAAAAGGCTTGAATCAGAGAGACTTTCTCCAATCCAAGCCTTACCCTTCACGCGCTTGCCCTTCCTACGCTCACCGCATAAGATGTTCAAACGTGCCATACAGATTGAGTTGCCCATTGCCCCAAGTGTTATTTGGATAGACCACGCCCTCTTTCTTCGTGCATCCACCAATAAAATAGGTGCGCGCCTTCGGTGTATTCATCGTCGCATCATTTTGGTTGACGATGCCCCATTGTAGGAGAAGCGCCGCCGCACCAGCGGCATGCGCCGCCGCCACGCTTGTACCCGTCATCATTTTATATCCTCCGCCCGACATCGCCCCTACGACGTTGACCCCCGGCGCGACAAAATCTGGGCAGATCAATTCACTCCTTGACGGGCCTCTGCCCGAGTTTGGGTAAATACCGCCGTTTACGTGGTTGTAGGCACCTACGCAAATGACCGCGTCGGCTGTGCCCGGTGTCGTGATGGTATAATTCGGGTCTGGCGTCAAAAATCTTGTATCTGCCTTGACAAAGCCCGTGATCGGCAACCATGCATGAACCCTTCCATTGATAATACGGTCGCCATACACATTAATTTTCCATACGCCCTCGATGGGGTTCGTCAACCTCACCGCCACCATTTGTTCACCACTCAGTGTATCGGGGTATGCATAATGAACGGCGACAAATGTATTGCCCAGTACCAGTTTCGTTTCTTCATACACATCTACCCCATGGGCAACCCGTTTGACCTCTTCCCCTGTCGGCGATACAACAGAAACGGATATGACATCCCCTTGGTAAGACCAAATCTCGACGTCTAGCGCGCTTTCCCCTTCTGGTATCTTGATTTCGATTGGGTATGGTTCGTCGGTCTTCGTAATGGTTGTGTAAAAATGATGACCCATCCCCGGCTCGTTGCCCGCCGCCGTACAAATGACAACGGCGTTTCGAACCGCCAACCCTGAGACATAGCGTGACAATGCACAGACTCCGTCATGACCGCCTTCATTTGTGCCAAGCCCAATGCAAATGGCCACGGGTCGACGCAGTTCACCCGCCTTCTTTAAAATATAATCCAAGCCCAACATCAAATCTGTGGATTGAAAGGCAATTGCATCCGGCTCTATTTTCTTTTCTTCTAGTAGATATTTTTTCGCCCGCTTTAATTTTACGGCAATGATTTCGCTATCCGGTGCCGCCCCTACAAACGTTCCGTCCTCCACTTTTCGACCGGCGGCAATCGACGCCAAAAACGTACCATGCCCAATTTCATCTTGCTCTGGCACGATGCTTTTTGGATTATCGCTGGCCAAGGCACGGTTTATCTGCTCATGGTTGTATTCGGTGCCAAAACACACGTTGGCGGCTCCGTTTTCGTTTCCTGCCTCCGATTGATCCCATAGATACTGTATCTTTGAGGTTCCATCTTCATACTTAAACACTTCATTTGTATAATCGATGCCCGTGTCTACGATGCCAAACAAGACACCTGTGCCTTTCAAATCCAGATACGGCTGGTTTTGCACTTGCAATATACCCGCCGCCTGCAAACTATCTGCATCCATCAGCCCCAACAGAAATGGCACTGCTACGGTATTTTGCTTTCCATACTCTGCATAAAAATCTGCCAGCTTGCTCTTTGGTACAAAAATCACCGCAGTCGTACCCGATAGATACGTGCAAACTTTTACATACGGAAACTTCTCTAGCAGTGTCTTATTGTTTCCGCTAAATTCCGCAATCAAATCAACATAGTCTTCCGAAATCGCCGCTGATGTTGGCATTTTATTTTCATCTCCTTGTGTTGGTACTGGTACTGGTATTGGTGTCTGTGCTGACCCACCGCCTGGCACATCTTGACCCTGCCCTACCTGTTGCACGGCGAAGGCTTCTGATATTTTCGCCGGCATACGCAAAATGGATTTTTCAAACAGGTTGGCAAGGCACAGCCGACCATAGCCCCATTCGATGTTGGGGTACACCCGATCTGTCGTTCTCGCGGCAGATATCTGCAAATATGCTTTGAGCCGCTGACCATACATGAAGACGTCATTGCCATCTGTGATCCCCCATTGCATGAGTAGCGCCGCCGCGCCTGTCACATGCGGTGCCGCCATGCTCGTACCCGAAAGGGCATCATACCCGCCCCCCGGCACAGCCGAAACGATTTGCACACCCGGCGCAACCAAATCTGGCTTGATCAACCGATTTGCCCGTGTGAAGCCTCTACCCGAAAAGTCTGCGATGCTATTGCTTTGAGAAGCATACGCGCCCACCGATATGACATTTTCAGCCGTCGCGGGAAGTGTAAGCGTCACGTTTACGGCTGGTCTAAAAAACGACGTGTTTGCCGAAACTTTTTCTGTAATCGGTAGCCACGCGTCAAATGTACCGTCCACGATGTCCTTGCCTGTTACCTTTAGCGTCCATATGCTATCTGTTGTGACACCTGCCACTGGCACAATTTCAAAAAATATTTCCTGATCGGCATTGTATGGGGTCGGCGTGCCGATATACACATATAAATCACACCCGCCTAGCGTATACTTCTCGACATCTTCATTCGGCGGAATGATGCCTGTTGTCTCTCCATTATCTGCTGTAATCTCTACATCAAGTATATCTACAAACGACTTCCACAGTGTCACAAAAACATAGTCGATGCCGCCCGAAATGGTAAAGTCGAAGAGCTGTGTCTCGTCCTGTTTTAGCTTATACTGCATGTGGTGCCCCACACCCCCTTCGTTGCCCGTTGCAACGACAATGGAGGTCTTCCACCGATTGCTTATCTCGTCTATATATTGTTCGAATAGCGCCCCACCATCATGAGAGCCGTTGTTCGTTCCAAAACTGATGTTAATGGCAATCGGTTCTTTCATGACTTCTGCTTTGTCTACCACGTACTTTAACGCCCGCATGAGTTGCGTCGTTTTGGCATAGCCCACATCCCCGCCTGCCGTTTCCCCTAACTTGACGATGATCAGGTCTGCTTTCGGCGCGACGCCTTTGTTGTTGCCTTGGCTCGCGCGGCCATTGCCTGCGGCGATGCCCGCTACGTGGGTGTGGGTGTTATACTCTTAACGACACCGCATCACATTATGAAATTGCTTTAAAAAGTCCAATTTAAGATCACTTCCTGTTCATTGGTGGATCGATCTTTTTCTCCGATTTGAATGGTATCGATAAAGTCATTCATGACTTCGTGGGTTAGCACATCGATATGCTTGCATACTTCCCAAAACACATTGCGATCGCTAGGTTCCCCTCGCCTTATTTCGTATTCCACTAATTCTTTTTCTAAATATTTCTTTTGATTGATATAGCCTTGCTTTTCTTGCTCGAATACTTCTTTAAAATTTAGATAATCGTCTTCTGAAATAACACCGTTCAGCTTATCGGCATAGGTCATCGCTATATTTTTTTGGATGGACTTGATTTTTGCTTCAACCTCGTTAAACTGCTTCTGCTTTACGCCCTGCAAGCCTTTTGCGCTGTTGATCTGATGATGCACTTCCTTCATCATTTTGCTTCCGTCGTCATCGTTTATCACGTCACCTATAAGCGCCTGTATCCGATGACGAATCACGTTTTCTACCTTTTCTTGGCTGATGCAGTGAGGCGTACATGCCTTGTTTTTGGTTTTTGCCGCCGTTTTACAGCGCATATAATGCGTCTTCCCATCTCTTGACGCCCCGCTTCTTTGCATGGTAGATCCACAATCCGCACACATCATTTTTCCCGCTAGCAAATGTGGTTTTGATCGCTCCGTTTTTACGCTTTCGCTATAGCCTGTTCGCTTATGATCAATCAACCCTTGAACGGTATAAAAGATTCTTTCATCAATAATAGGCTCATGATTGTTTTTAACGACAACCCATTCGTCTTTTGGGGCAAGGACAACCTTTTTGCTTTTATAGCTAACCTTGCGCTCGCGCCCCTGAATAAGCGTTCCGATGTAAACTTCATTAGCTTGTGTCAAGACAAGACTAAAAAAATATTGAGTTATTTTTGCGTTTGGAATTATGCTTAATCAACTTCCAAACGCAAATTTTACCTCAATGTGGTTGCTGTTGTAGACAATTATCTTGTCTATCAAATCAATCAACTCACTTGTTATTAACTTGGTATCAACAAATCTTGATAAGGAGTTAGACTGCAATTTGCCTCCAATGATTTCATTCGGTTGCTTCGATTTTAGTGATTGCAATTCTGTTTCGATAACAGCTATTTCACTGGTGCAAGCCTCTTTTGCAGTTAAAAACTTTTCTTTATCAATCTTCTTAAAGGTATATTCTTCAAACAAAGCTACTTTTTTGTGTTTAGCTTTTTCAAGTCGTATTTCAGTTTCCTTAATTTTAGCTTGATGTTTAACTTCTTGTATTTTCGTTTGCTCATCAAAATTCTGCGAAATACATTCGTCAGCCTTATCATCTACATGGTTTTGTTTGATACGCTCCAAAACAGCTTGTGAAAGCATAGCCTCCGTTATGTGTTCCTCAAAGCACTTGGGGCAATTTCTTACCCTACTTGAATTGCAAATATAATACTTATTCACGCCGTTTTGATTTGTGTAAACTAAATTGTGTTCACAATGGCCGCATATAGCTTTACCACTATACAAATGTTTCTTTTTACGTTTATAATTTTTTGTTTTGTATGGGGTTAGCATAGCCTGCACTTCTTTGAATAACTGTGCTGATATAATAGGCTCGTGTACATCTTCAACAACAATCCATTCAGATTTTGGCAAGTCCTTACTACCGCCTCTGCCCAATTTTGTCTGTATTCTTTTTCC
>JAVBJY010000164.1:0-17356 GCA_031546735.1 Eubacteriales bacterium | reverse complement strand
TCTGGCTCTGCTTCTATGTCTTCTGCCGCATCAGGTTGTTCGTCTGGTGGCTGTTCAAACAAGATTGATTCTGGCGTCTCTTCTTCTGTAGGCTCGGGCTCGACCTCTGAATCTGGCTCAAGTTCAGGTTCTGGTATAATCTCCGGTTCCGGTTCCTGCATAATCTCCGGTTCCGGTTCTGGTATACTCTCGGGTTCTGGTTCCGGCATAATCTCAGGTTCTGGCTCAGGTATCATCTCGGATTCCGGTTCCGGTATCATCTCGGGTTCGGGTTCTGATGCAACCTCAGGTTCAGGTTCCGGCATAACCTCGGATTCCGGTTCCAGTATAATCTCCGGTTCTGGTTCTGGTGTAATCTCGGGTTCAGGTTCGGGCATAATCTCAGGTTCAGGTTCTAATACAACCTCGTGTTCCGATTCTGGTATGATCTCGGGTTCCGGTTCCGGTATAATCTCCGGTTCTGGTTCTAATACAACCTCGGGTTCCGGTTCCGGCATAACATCGGATTCCGATTCCGGTATAATCTCCGGTTCGGGTTCCGGCACAACCTCTGGTTCAGGTTCTGGTATAATCTCGGGTTCCAACTCTGGCTCTGGCATAATCTCTAGTTCCGGTTCCAGTATAATCTCAGGTTCTGATGGAACATCGTCTTCCGATTCCGTCGCCGCTTCTTCTGCCGCTTCCTCTGGTTCTGCTGCTGCCATTTCTTCTGCCGCATCAGGCTGTTCGTCTGGCGGCCGACTAAACAAAATGGATTCTAGTGTTTCTTCTTCCTCTGGTGGTTCTGGTTCTGATTCTGGCAGACTCTCTGGTTCAATCGCCGTCACCACTTCTTCCGGCTCTGGTATCGCTTCTTCTACCACCTTGTCAACGTCTTCACTAGCCATTTGAACAGAGGGATTTTTTGGCTTTCTACCTCTTTTTGCTTTCGGTTTTGCTTCCTGATCAGCCGATACTGGCACAGTCTCCTCATTAGAAGGTGCTATATCCGCGGCGTTTTCGATGGTCGTATCATCGCTCTTGGTATTGTCTATTTTCTTGCTTCTTCTCGTTCTTGGCTTTTTTTCTGGATCCGATGGCATACATTCACCTACCTAACCGTTTTCTTTTTTTCGAAACCAAAAGACTGCTCGTATCCGGCGATTCTTTTTCGTGACCGGATAGCTTCTTCTTATCCATCTCTTTTATCATAACAGGTTCTTCTGTAATTTCAATATCCTTTTCATTATACACTGTTTCTTTAGAATATTTAATACCTTTTTTATGATTCCAAAAAATCAATCGACCTGCCACCCTCTTACAAGCTTTCTGTATCTTCGGGATAATGGAAGGAAAACGCCGTATGGCCACATCGATTAAGAACAACACAAGCGCCAACGCCAAACATACATTGGTCCACTCTTTCTTTGTTCGGACATTTGCATCTATCGGCTTAAACACTTCATCTGGTGCTGAGAGAACGATACCACCTGTGCTCTCTGCCAGATTCTGAAGCAATTGTCTGCCGTTTGCCAACTGTCGTATGTCATATTCTTTCGAATACGGAACACTGACGCCCCTTGTCACCAAAGACGATTCTGCGCCTTTTTCGATTTGTAAATTTACAATGTACGTGCCAGGTGTACTGTCGGGAATCTGTGCCTTGTATTCGTTTGGTGCCACCGCGTCAAATTGAACCGTATAGTCTTTGCTACCAGTGGAAACCACCGCATGCATGCCCGTTATTGTTTCGGAATATGGAAGTGTAACAGAGATATCGCTTTTGTCTGCGCCCGCCACAATCGAAACGTTTACGTCGGTCTCCATTTGCTTTCTCAGTGCCCACGACACCATATTCCGGAACATTTTTACGCCTTCGTCTGATGCAAAAAAACCTGTCGTCCACTTGTCCACATCCGATGTAAACGCAACCGTCCTGCCCAAGCCGTATTGCCACGTGGCGACAATTGGGTCGTCTTTGTCTGAAACAAGCACGACGTCTGCCCGATCCTTTGCCGTGGTCGCGATATAACCGTCAAGCGAGGGCAACTGTTCAATACCCGCTACGATGGGCGTTGCATCAGATACCGTCGGGTAAAACGTTCGATTGTTGATATACGAATCCCCTGCCATTACCGTTTCTCTTGCAAATATCTTTGGCAAGTCTGTAAATTCGTCGGTATAATAATAACGTCCGCCGCCTTTTTCGGCCAATGACGACAAAAGCGCGCGGTCTGCATCCGTGCCCACTGCAATCGTCGACAGCGTAACGCCGCTTTCGTTCATCGACTGGACAATGGCATTGTACCCGGTCTGCTCTGCCTGCCCATCTGTTAACAAAATGATATGTTTTAACTTCGAATCACGCGCCGATAGAGCAGAAAATGCTTCTTTCAATGCCGGCAATATACTCGTCCCGCCACCAATCGAAATCGATGCGATTTGATCTGCGATATTCTTTTTGTTGCCCAACACTGGCTGAAGGGGCGAAATCCACGCACTGGCTTCGTCAAAGGCTAAGACACCAAACGAGTCCTTGTCGTCCATGATGTCTGCCGCGCGTATAGACGATTCCTTCGCCAGTTCTAGTTTTGACACGCCATACTGCCCGCTTGCCATACTGCCCGAACGATCCAACACAATGACCATCGACAAGTCGGGCTTCTTTTTGTTTTCCTTCATTCGCATTTCGACCGGCAAGATGGTTTCGAGCTTGGTGTCAAAATAATCGCCGAGCGCGTAGGCATGTTCGCCACCTGTGACCAAAACACCCCCGCCCGAATTTTTTACATACCCCTCTAATACATCTGGAAACGTGGGCGGCAAGTCATCAATCGAAACATCAGCCAAAATAACAGCATCATACAGGTTTAACTGCTCGGGTTCTGTTGGGGCGGCTTTGCTGTTTAGCACGGTTATGTTCACCAGTGAATTTTCCAAAATGTCTTTTATTTTGTATGCGCTGTTCTGATTTTCCAACACCAAAAGCCGCGGTGTGTCTTCAATATAGGTGTAGCCATACACGCTGTTGTTTTCATACAGTACATCTGTTTCAGGTTGTATTTCTGCCCTGTACACGATGCCGCCACCTTCGGTCGCCGTATCTTCCACCACAAATTTGTTCTCGCCTGTTCTGACCGTTACCTCTTGATTTGAGATGATATGGTTGCCCTTGTACACAATCAATTTTGTTTTTGTATCCACGAGGCTGTCTATGGCGATGGCAATGTCATACGACATATTTTTGCTTATATGGCTTGGCACGTTTATGCTACTGAGTTGCACCTCTTGGCCGATCTTATTTTCAATGGGTAGCACATCCACCCGTATCCCTTGGCTTTTCATGTTTTGAATGGTATCAAGTGCCGCATCCACATTCTCGTTGCCATCCGACAATAAGACGATTCTCTTTTTTTCGTTTTCTGGAAGCAAGGAGGCAGATTGATGCAAAGCATCGGCTATGTTGGTAAACCCCTTGGCCACGTTTACATGAAAGGCGACGTCCTGTAACGCATCTGCTACGCCTCGCTCGACTTGGGCTTTTTTGCCAAACCCAACAACGCCGACATGGTCTTGGTTGGTTGGATAAGAGAGTGCGTCGTTTAAAAAGGCCGTTGTCTCGTTTTCGGTGCCTTTCATGCTAGCAGACAAGTCTACAGCAAAAATCGTGGTGGTGCGCGCCGCCAATTGTTGGGCGAAGGGTTGTGCAAACGCCACCCCCAACAGGGCAAAGAGAAAAAGCCGCACCGCCAGTACGGTCTTCCCCCTTTGCCTATATTTTTTGGCCATTAAAACCGTGAGCGCAAAGAGGAGCGGGATCAAAAGCAGATAGAGAGGGTCACTAACGTTCACGCATATACACCCACCATTCAAATAAAATCAAAAGCAGTAAAAAACAGAGCAACGGTCGTTGTAAATTTATATTCTTTTCATTTTGCTGGGGCACGACAGACGTTGTGCTACCTTCTGCATCTAAAAAGAGGTTTGAATCGGCTGTATCTGGGTTAACGGCAAAGCTTTGGGTATATACCCCACTGCTTCTCGTCTCTTCTACGATAAAAAAACCGGTTGCATTTGTATCGGTGTATGGCAAAACCGGAAATGGTGGTGCCACATTTGTAATCGTGCCATCTGGCGACACGACCTGAACCGCACTCGATTCTGGTGACACAGACAGCCTTACGGTGTCCATCGCGGTGACGGTCTGCGCCTTCACGACGCCCTCTGGCATGAGCCACTGAAACACATTGTACATAAAAATCGGAAATTCTTTTTTGAGTGGCAAATCCGAATCGTGCAGATCAAAACCCACCACAACTATTTTTTGGTTTTCGATCTCACCCGATATAACAATCGGCGTTTCATCCGAGGATATCACGTCGGTTGCCCACGCGGGCATCTGTAATTTCTTCGACTTGTCAATCAGAAAATGGAACGTGGGGATTAAACGCAACAAGTCTGAGTCTTTATAGTGAAGCGCCCCGACCGAGACGGCCTCTGCCGTTTGGAGAAGCGCATTGCCAACCGGCGGGTTAAACAACAGAATCTGTCCGTCTTTCGGCAACGTCTCAGGGAGCACGCCGTCAAACACATACAGGTTATAGCCTTTCAAGTTTTCTATGTTGTCTTTATCGCCCACATACAATGCCACATTGGGCAATGCCCGTATTGCCTTTTCTAAAAAGATATTTTGCTCGGTCACCAACAGCACCTTTTTGTCTGCACTTTTGGTTACAACGGCGTACCGCGCATCGTCCGCAGGCAATACATCCTCTTCTGATAAAGCCGCCATAAGTTCTGTGCTCTCTAAGTTCACGTTGGTAAAAAATACATCACCCTCTGAAAAGGGCGCAAGGCTTACCGCCTTCGAATCACAAATTTTATTGTCTGCAAACAAGTTTACTGTTTTTTCTACGGTTTTGTCGCTAAAGTTTTTGACTTTTGCCATGGCTACAATCCGATCCGCGTCGATATAGTCGGATAGGTTCGTGATGGCGGCGTTGTCGGCCTTGTGCCCGAAGATGACCGTCGTTTTGTCACGCCCCACGTCATAATTTTGGTCTGTATACATCTGTACGGTAAAATTTCCGGCACTGGATAAAATGTCAATGAGGCTTTTTGTTTTCTCCTCATCTACGCCCCCATTGGTCACGTTTATTTTTTTTAGCCGTTCGATGAACAATGCCTTGTCCTCTGTTTGGTTGACCGCGATATACGGTGTCTTGCTCATGACCACCAGAACGACGGCTGTCTGCTTGTCCATGCCCCCGACCGCTTCTTCTATGCGCTTTTTTGCTTCTTCAAATCGACTTTGGGGCACATCCGTCGCCTGCATACTCATGGACGCATCCAGCACGAAAATTGTGTTTCCCACGTACTGGGTGCTCACGATCTGCGGCTGTGCCAACAGCAAGACGATGACAAGTGCAATGAGTATTTGCAAAAACATCAACAGCCTTCTTTTTAGCTTCTGCCATGGCGTCAGCGCCTGTTGCGCTTCAAACACTTTCTCCCACAAGAACAAACTCGGAATGACCATGTCTGTATATTTTTGCTTCAACAAATAAAACGCAACAATGACGGGAATGGATATAAGGCCAACCAAAGCCATTGGATTTAAAAAACTCATCATTCATTCCCTCTTTCTGCCTATCCAAGGTCTTACTCTTTTCTTAAATCTAAAAAGAAGAAAAATATTCTTTTACAATGTCCTTCACACCATATGGAATATCATTTTCGTCTAGTGTCGTCAGCGCTTCCTTCTTGTAACGTTCATACACCTTGTCGTACGATATGCTTTCGCCTTTGGCTCCGACGCCTGCTTGCTTTGTTTCTTCGGTATGCCCGCCAGCCCCTTCAGCACCTTTCACCTGCGCGTCGTACGTGCCATAGTCTTTGGCCGGGCGTGAGTAGATCGTCTCATTTTCGACCGCCGCGTCGCCTCTGCCTTGCCCGCCTTTGCCGCCACCGCCGCTACCGTCGCTTGTGCCGTTCTGCCCCTGTTGCCCTGCGTTTTGTGGTTGCCCTTGTTGTGATTGCCCTTGTTGCGATTGCCCTTGTTGTTTTTGCTCATCTTGGGCTTGGGTCTGGCTTTGCGTTTGCGTCTGGGTTTGACCTTGGTCTTGCCCCTGATTCGCACCGGGCTGTGCTCCATTTTCGGTTTTATTTGGTTGGATGCGGTTGCTACTAGCGGTCAGGGCATCGTTTAATGTCTCGACGGCGTCTCTGATGTCTTTGTTCTCATCCGCCAAGTCTTGAATGGTCGTGGTAAGCTTTGAAAGCGTGGCGTCAATCTCTGGTACGTCTGCGGATTGCAATGCTTCACTTACTTTTTGCACTGTATCTTTTAGTTCATCATTGGACACAATTTCGCTCGCCAATTTTTTATATTGTTCTGCCAGCACCTGTAACTGTTCTTCCGACATGTTCTCAATCGACTTTCTGGCGGCTTCTGTATCTTTCGCAATTTGCGAATAATTTTCATTTTTGATGTTCTCGCCCAATGCTTTGGTCTGCTCGTTTTGCGCTAGCTTCTCGCCTAACGCCGCCAAATCTTTATTGGTCGATTGCTTCGATATTTTTTTTAGCTGTTGCTGTGTTTTGTGGATCGCCTTGATGGCTTCGCCTTCTGTCTTGGCTTCTTTCAACTGCTTCTTTAATTGCTTGATTTGTTCATTCACTTCTTTTTGCTTCACCGTACGATTGACGGCATCAATTGCCTTTATCTCATTTTCGATTTTTTGTTTTGTGCGTCTTTGCGCCTCCATCTGTTCGCGGTCGCCACCCGGGATAAACCCCACCATAAGCGTCGCCACCAACACCATCAAGCATACTTTGCTATAATTCGGGTTGACCTTAACGCGGTACAGCGTATGAAAATCTGCTTCTTCAGCCTTTTGGCGTGCATCTTCCACCACGTAGGCAGACAGTGGGCTTTCGTCAAGACGCATGCCTACCTCTATCGCCGTCGTGAAGCGCTCTTGAAACCCGAGGGAATCGCCAACCCGCGCCACTGCCATTGCGGATGGCATTTTAAAAAGCGCAACAAAAAAAGAAACGGCTAAACCGACAATGGGCAGACAAACCAACGCAACCACATTCAAATTTATAAAAATAAATTTAGAAATAAAAATGAGTACGCCGTCTGAAAACAGACCAATCGCCAACCCCAACATCATAAAATTTAAACACAGCTCTACTGTCAGTTTTATTTTAAGTGGTTTTAGGGCGTTTAACAGTTCCTTCATATGATTTACAACACCTTTCTCGCAGGATGTTTTCGAATCGGATTGATTTTTCTTGCCGCGGCCAAAATAAACAAGCCCGCAGACACCATATTGATACACATGCCGATAAACCATGTATACTTCACATAAGACGGCAAGTCGGTGCCGTAGATGACACTGCGCATCATTGACTCTGTCGTGCTTGCGCCCGATTGAAAATCGACCATCGAAAAGAAAGATACAATGGGATTAAACAAAAGAAGAACGTAGCCAACCAGCCAATTCGAATTTACATTGGCCGGAGCATTAAGCCCATGCACCCAGTTAAATAGGATGGCCAATACAAACGTACCGATTGTAAATACGAGAATTAAAATATATGAAACGACAACAGCCAATGTTGACTTTTTAAATGCGGCAGATAAAAAGATAGAGAGGCTTCCGATAAATGCCGCATTTGCCAATATCAACAGCATCATCAGCCCCAAGTCTAGCAACGAAACGCCGCCATAGTAAAACAAAATCGCATACACTGGCATCGATGCCGCAAGCATGAGAAGCACAATGACAAGAGACGACAACAGCTTTCCGACGACGATGGCAATGTGCGACAATTTTGTAATGAGCATCAAGTCCATCGTCTGCCGTTCCCGCTCGCCACTGATGGACGAACCTGTTAAAACAGGGACAATCAAAAAGATAATGCCCAACTGAAAGCCCGACAGCATAAAATAAAGGATAATGGTCGCCTGTGGGTCAAACGTACGGTAGTAGGACGAATTGTTTGAAAAAATATAAAGGGCTATGCTTGTAACCAGTGCAAGCACAAGCACATACAGCGCGATCGAATAAAATGTTTTTCTCATCCGAAGCGCGGTCTTGACTTCGCGTCTCAGTACAGGATTAATCATTGGGATGCCTCCACGGATTCGATTTGCCAATGGATTTTGGTCAATCCATTTCGCTGTAAAAATTCATTTGCTTTGGAAAAATGCTTACAAGAAAAAAACTTTCCTCCTGCCAATGGGCTTGGATGCGCCGCCGTCAGGATGAGATGGTTCGGATTTGTCAGAAGCGCTTGTTTCGCCTTTGCGTCGTTGCCCCAAAGCAAAAAAACGACGGGCGTCTCTTTCTCGTTGATTTTTTTGATCACTGCCGTCGTAAATTGCTCCCACCCGTGACCGGCGTGTGACTTACTCACCTTTTCTCGTACGGTGAGCACCGTGTTTAAAAGCAACACCCCTTGGGTCGCCCATTGCACAAGGCAACCGTGGCTCGGCATATAGCCGCCGACGTCATCGCATATCTCTTTAAATATATTTCTTAACGACGGTGGAACCTTCACCCCGGGGTTAACCGAAAAAGACAACCCATGGGCTTCGCCAAAATTGATGTATGGGTCTTGCCCAATGATCACGACTTTCACATCTTTGTAACCAGTATACCGCAAACTGTTGAATATGTCATGCATGGGCGGATAAATGGTGTGAGTTTTGTACTCGTTCTTTAAAAACTCTTTTAGTGCCAAATAATAGGGTTGTGCCGTTTCTTCTTCTAAGAAATCATCCCAGTCGTTGCCAAGCTTTTTCATGTCTATACATCTCCTTAAAAAGTTCACTCCTCAGTTGTCATTACAAAATACGTCGTCGTCTCCGGCACAGTCTCCCCCAAAAACACCGATGCATCCGTGTGATCGATGATGTTGGGTTTGAGGGCAAGCCGCTCGGCGTACTTTAAAAAAACAATCAACGAAGCCGGGCTGTCCATATAGGTGTTCCCAAACCGATGAATCGTGTCGTACGCATGTGTATCCATCGCCGCCATCGTCTCCACGTCGTGTTTCGCCGCTTCTGCTGGCTTTAAATAATGTGAAAAGTCAATCGAACAGACAAGAAGTGTTTTTTTACCACTATCCCGCAAGATATTTGACAGGTGTTCTGCAAACGCAAGCGTCGCATCAAGGGTCAGCGTGCGGCTGACGAGCACCGGCGCGACCCGCGCATTCGGCAGATAATGATGGATATAGGGCACGAGGATGGAAGACGAATGATCGTCCTCCATCCGTTTATTGTGTTCTATGATTTTGGCATTTGGTATGTCAAGCCGAAGCACCGCGTCTTCGATGTCTGTATCACATAACACGGTGCTGTCGTCCCCTGTCTTCCAGTCGGCTTTTGACACGATGATATCGCCCAAATCTCCGGCATGGTTTGGTGAAACGATGACAACAGTATCATATTCGTCTGCATGGGTTGCCACCGCTTTAAAAAAACCACTGATTAACGGTGATGCAACGTTGTGATGGGGAATGACCCCAGATCGTATAATGCCCTTTGCCTCATAGGCATTGGGGTTTTCAATCGACCTGTAAAATTCATCACTATCGATATGGTGGCAATATAAAAACGTTTTGTTCTCTTCGGTTACTTGGGCTGGTGGCTCGTCTACGTTTGCCGCAATCGCTTGGGCTGGTGGATTGTCTACGTTTGCGCTACAAGCCGTACACAGCAACCACAGCCCCAGCCCCACCAACAGCCCGCTTTTGTGCCTCATTTGGATTGCCCCCATAGACAACTCGTGTCAAACCCATCACTGATGTAGGCAGCACCGGTCACTGCCTCCGCATCATTGATTTTAACCGCATCATAAGAGACGGTTTTGTTCGCTTCTTTGCCGTCATAATAAAAACTGATCGAAACCGACTGTCCACCCTCATTGGATACATACACGCCATCATTGCGAGACGACGCCGTAAAGCGCATGTTGCTTGGCACCCGATCCTTGATTGTATAGTACCCTTTTTTCGCGTCTGGAATCGTCACCACAAAAGAAACCGTGTACGTATTCGGCACTTCACCTTCTACGATATTCTTTTGCAACCCGATCTTCTGGTTGTCTGGTTGTAAGTTTTCAGCGCCGCCATAAAAATCAATGGTGACAGCCGTCTCCCCCGAAACCTGCGTGAGCGCAAGGGCTTCGAACTGTTCCTTCGTAATCGTAATGGTGTGCGTATCAAAATTATGCAGATCCACCGTCTCGGTTTTTCCGTTTAGCACATACGAAACTGTCGATGTAAGTCCGGTTAGCGGCACTGTCTTCTTAATAAAGTTTATTTTTTCACATACGTCACCGACATATACATTTTGTTTCTTTGTTTTTAAATACGTATAGGCGTCCTCTGGATGGAGTGTCGTATTGATATAAAACTCTAGCGTATGGACATATTCCTCTCCGTATGCTTTGGTTGCCGGATCACTGGCGCCTTCCAATGCCGTTTGCGGCATCTTGTACGCAGACATTAGTGCATCGGCCCCTGTGTCATCACCCAGTGCGCATAGCGCCGCCGCATAATACAGCACCCGCATATGAGGCTGAAACGCTTCGGCAAATTGTGCTTGGTTGCCATTTGCTTTGATGAGATCGACTTGGTGGTTGATTTCAAGAAGAACCGGTTCGCCCGCGGAGGCAAGCGCGAAATAGCCTGCGGCTCGCGCCATTTCTACTTGGGCATCTGTTGTCTCTGGTGTCACCACCCCTTTTGTGCCGTCCTCTGTCTGGGCGTACAAACCGCCCTTTTCGATTACATAGTCTACCAATTCGTCGGGGTTAATCAGTTCTGGAAAGGCGGCCGCATACCGCGCCGTATAAAAAAGCTCTGCGTCGCCATAAGAAACTTCGGGGATGCCTTGACGCCAGTGTAAATCGGTATCCAGTTTCGCTTTTAACTGATTGATGTATGCCGGTGGTTCATGGTCTTCTCCTCGCAAATCGCTTAGAAAGTAAGCGCCAAAGGCGCTCGCCGCTTGTTCGTCCGTGCGCATCGAGTCATAATTCATGCACGAATACAGGGCATCAACCAAAACAGATAATCTGCCGTTTGCCATCGTCAAGCGAACAGGCGAGCCCATTACACCCACTTTGGTCAGTGTTTTTGATGTGGCTGATAGCAACTGCGTCGTCCGAATCGGCAATGCATTGCCATGGGTCACCACGGCGATCTTCTTTTCCATGGCGTCTTTATTGTCGCCGCAATCGCTTTTTACGCGTACGGTATATTGCCCTTCAGGCAATTTTCCAGCGTTAAACAGAACATCTCCTGCGCTTGTCTTTGTGTCGGTTAAGACCATTTTGTCGTCTTGTGTGATTTCAATTGTATGGGTGGCGCTCGTTTGATCGTGCACATAGCTTGCACCACCCGGTTTCACCAACACACAAACATCATCCCCCGCGACAAATTCGTCAAGTGCAACCATGTCGATAGAATAAGGAAGCGTCGCGATAGCGTTGACCCGGTTGTTGCCCACAGCATCATGCTTTGTGATGCCATGCGCCGTCATGCGCCAACTGGTAATCGAATCAGACAATTGATATTGAAAGGTCGCAATCCCCTTTGCATCCGATTGTACCGACACAAACGCAGGGTTGTCACGAAAATCATCTCGCAAAACATAGTCGTTGCCGCCGCCGCCCTTTTCCGCACCAGACGCACCATCTGGTGAAAAATAATATTGCCCATACGACGAATATACATAGTATGGCACTTGATACATGTCGATGCTGTCGTAATATTGGCTCAAAAAGTATGCTTCGTGCCCTTGGTATGCAAAAACCGATTCGTCTACGACGCTTAGGTTGACGAGTGCCTTTTGTGGCTTGCCATCTTTGTCGGTCACCTTCACGGTGGTCGTCACAGCGTCACCGGGCTTGTACGCCTCTTTGTCGTTTGTGATGTCTAGGTTTAATTCTCGCTCTGCACTGTCAAAAGACAGCGTGAGTGGGTACTGCACAGGATACACGTAGTTTCCGTCAAAATATGCGCCAAACACAAAAACGTTGTCGATGTAATCCTCTTGAAAGGTAATCGGCACCCCATCTGGTGAACCCACCGCTGTGTCCATAATATGATCGCGTGAGACAATGGTCATGACTTCACCTTCAAATTTCGTATTGGCTTGCGCACTATACTCCTGTAATTTAATTTTGCCTGTTTCATTCACCATCAGAGAATGGGTCCATGTGTTGGGGCTTGCTTTTTCACGTTGCAAGTCGAAGTAAAAGGCTTTATCACCCGACGACTTATTAAAAAACTGGAGACCATTATAATACACCGAAAACGACAAGTCTGTTCCGCGTCCATCCTTAAATTTAATAACGGCCATATAAAATTCATCCGGCGATTCGCTAACTGGCAAGTCTTTCACTACCGCTTGTCCGTTTACGGTCGATTGGGGCGAGGTGCTTACCAATTGCGATGCCTCATCATAGGCATACTCTGGCACCTTAATCTTGTGAATAAAATCATAGGTTTCGCTCACTTTTTTTCTGGTCAACGTCTTTTTGTAGACTTCTAGCGTAAAATCCATGTCTACAGTCGCACCTGTATACACTTCTGGTTTCAACTCATACAGGTTGCTTGTGCCTTTTTGCATGAAGCGTTCGATCGCCTCGCTGTCGACCTTGTTGGCATGAAACGAAATCGTATCCCTGCCTGTTACCTCATAGGTCATATGCACATCACTTGGCAACACAACGACAGTAGCAGACGCCGTTTGCATGTACTCCTCACTGCCAGCTAATGAAAAATATGGATTGCTAATGCTTGGTGTTCCATTGGTTTCACCTTCATTATTGGGCAAGTCAACCTTCGCGTTGGCGGTTCCATCTGCTTTCGTCGTTATAATTTCGTTCAAATTTTGGATTTTGACACCCGCCACTGGTGACTTGTCATAGGTCGTCACCGATAAATCAAAATCTGCCTTCTCGCCTGCAAAATACACATTCTTCTTGGGCGTGGCCGAGACGATATATTTATTTTTAGGATAGTCTACAAATCTGATCGAGGCGCTGGCTAGCATATCCTCACCTAGGTATAACCCGATGGACATGCCCCCTGTCAAATCATGGACTGGGATTTTGGCTGCAAATGTGCCATAACTATCCAATGTGACCGGGATCTCCGCTATGTCTCCCATTTTCAAACGCGCTTGCTCACCGTTTTTAAGAGGATGCTCCCCATCCCGCGCCCGTATAACGCCAAACACATCAATTGTGTCGGTTGGTTTATAGTATTCTCTATCTGTATACATATACGTATAGTATTTTTCTTTAACGTCTTGTGTATGGGGTTTCGAGAGTTTGGTTTGGTAAATATACGCAGGATAATCGGCTTATCGAATCGTGACGGTCGATTGACCTTCTGTCAAATTTTTGAGTATGGTGCTCCCGTTTTGATCTGTTTTGCCTGTTTTACCGTCCATGTCTAGTAAGGCACCCTCAGCCGCCGCACCCGTCTTTGTGTCATGAATCCAGAAGCACGTTTCCCCCTCTAGTGACACCGAGTAAACAGACAAATCGGTAGACTGGATGCATTTTTTTGCCGAATAGGTTTTGCCGTCTAACTCTGTTTTGACATCAATGACATAGTAGCCCACGGGGAGCGGCTTACCCAATGAAACATATTGGGTACCAGACAAACCCGTCTCTCCCTTTGGGTTGACAGATTTTGTGCGCATCGTCTCCAGTAACGGTGTAT
Source organism: Eubacteriales bacterium (assembly GCA_031546735.1). GTDB lineage: Bacteria > Bacillota > Clostridia > Lachnospirales > JAVBJY01 > JAVBJY01. The sequence goes on along the minus strand of JAVBJY010000164.1, from coordinate 3,619 downwards.
TGGCGGGGATTGTCACCGTCTTCGTGTCTGGGTCATAACAGCTCATATAACTTTCGGGGGTTTGTAACTGATAGATGTCCACGTCATAGGTGTTGTTGATAAACTTGTCCGACACATGCATGTCCACAAAAACGTCATCGCCTGATAAAAACGTTTCATACGGTTTATCCGTTTCGTATTGTGTTTCGCTTGCCTCTTTCCACTTTGTCTTAAAGGAGAATTGATAGTCTTTGTCCATCGTTTCACCCGTCACGGCGGTCAACCCGCTCTTGATTGTCACCGTATACGTGCTGTCGTCTATTAATTGTTTTGGGATAAAGGTATATGTATTGCCCACGTTTGCAAATGTACCCTCTACGTGGGGTTCGATTTGAAAATAGTCTTTAAAGTCGCCTTTGATTTGTTCGTTTAGCACGATCTCGATGCCACCCGCAATCGGCGCGGCAAATGCCCTGTCGGAAGGGGTTGTCCGCTCTACGCCAAAGGCGCTTTCGGTCTGAAAGGCGAACGACAGCGGGCGTTTGCCCTCTTCGTTGTATGCCATGTGATAGATTGTATTGTTTTCGAGGGGATGCTTAAAGGTAAGCAAAAATTCATTTTTAGACGGATCGTGATTTGTAAGTTTAAACCCGCCTTCGTTTTCGATAAAAAGACCGGCAGAAAGTTCGGCCGCCGTCATTTTATGCTTGGCTGTAACCAAAAATTCTGATGCCACATCTACGCCCCGCGCAGACATCTTCACCGGCGTGACGGTCACGTCGCCCACAGCAGATAAGGCGATAGGAACCCCCGCGTTGTTTGCGATTTGTTGTTCGATGTCGGTTACAGGCAAGTTCTGCCCTTGCTTGTCCCCCTTTTGAAACCAATGCTGTGTTGCGGCCGCAGCCCCAATACCCCCGATCAAAACAATGCCCGTTAAAGCAATGATGATGCGCTTCGTTAATCTTTTTTCCATGGCTTGTCCCTCCTCTTAACGCCAACGCGCACGCGGCATAAATGGTGTCCCCTTCATGCCGAATGCGTGTGCGTATTTTTTAATAACCTTGTGCCATAATCAGCTCGTCTATGATATCGGCGATGCTTCCGACGAGTTCTTCACAATTCGAACTTCTGCCGCGTTCTTTTTTCAATGCCGCACAATTCATGTTTGGATGCTTTTCTTGGAACCGCGCCAATAATTCCATGCGCAACGACCTTGCGGTCGGCTCATCAAACATCAACCCAAACACCATAATGCCTGCAATCAATACACTACACATGCCGCCAAGTCCAAATCCCTTGTTTACCGTGGCGCACATTTGATAACATTGTTTCGAAACCTGCAAGCCATATTTCTGCTCGCAAGCCTTTAAAATACATTGAGAACAATTATATCCCTGTTTGTAATACTGTAAAGTTTTTTTTCTCATCTAACAACCCCCTTTGTACGAATCCTTACTTATATATTATAAAAATAATATGTAAGTGTGACAAACAAGATTGCTTTAACGCGTTCTTAACAAGAAGCCGCCTCCCATTGTTCATACAAGCCAAGAAGCGTCTCGTCCAATGCCATTTTTTCATCATATAGCTCTTTTAATGCCACCGCGTCGCGGCACACATCTTCTCGTGTCACGGTCTGGTCAATGACAGCGACCCGCGCCTCTGCCACCGCAATTTGCGCTTCTAGCCGCTCGAGTAGCGCCTGTTTTTTTCTGATGTCTGCCTGTTCTTCCTTTTGCTTTTGCCACTCTTCTTTGTTGGCAGAGCGGGGTTCGGTTGTCGCCTTCGACTCTTGCTCCCCCTGTAATTTATCCTCTGCCTTTTTTTCTAAATAATAATCGTAGTTGCCCTCATATCGTTTGACGCCGCTTTCTGCCAGCTCAATAATGCGACCAGCGACACTGTTTAAGAAATATCGATCGTGAGAGATAAACAGGCATGTGCCGGTATAATGGACGAGCGCCCTCTCCAATATTTCCTTCGAATAAATATCCAGATGGTTGGTGGGCTCGTCCAAAATCAAGAAGTTGGCATTCGACAGCATGATTTTTACAAGAGATACGCGCCCCTTTTCACCCCCGCTTAAAGCAGAAATCGACTTGAACACATCGTCCCCCGTAAACACAAAGCTGGCAAGGGCATTTCTAATTTGCAAATTGGTCAAAGTGGGGTATGCCTCTGCTATTTCTTCAAAAATTGTTTTTGTCTCGTCGATGTTTTGATGCTCTTGGTCATAATAGCCGACCTTAACATTCGCACCCAAGGCGACAGACCCTTTGTCTGCTTTGACGGTGTCTAAAATAATGCGAAGCAATGTTGTTTTTCCGGCACCGTTTGGACCGATTAATGCCACCTTGTCTTGTTTTTTTATGTCAAAACTCAATTGGTCGAACAGCACCTTGTCACCGTACGCTTTTTTTAACCCCTTCACCGTCAACACATCAAAGCCACTCTCTGTTCGGGGCGCAAACATCACCTTGATATTATCCGGTAGGTTATCTGGTTTTTCTACCTTTTCCATTTTGTCCAATAACTTTTCGCGGCTTTCTGCGCGCTTGATCGATTTTTCGCGGTTAAACGAACGAAGCTTTTGGATAACCTCTTTTTGTCTTTTCACTTCCCGCTCACTAGAAATAAAATTCTTTAGTTGGATCTCTCGGTCTATTTCTTTTTGGTTGGCGTAAAACGTATAGTTTCCGTTGTACATCTTTGCTTTTTTGTTTTCAATCTCGACAACCTTTGTCACGATTCGGTTGATAAAATAACGGTCATGCGAGATGATAATGACGCTACCGGCATAATTTTTAAGAAACTCCTCTAGCCACTGAATCGACTCAATGTCGAGGTGGTTGGTCGGCTCGTCTAACAGCAGCAGGTCGGGCGATAACAGCAACAGCCGCCCGAGGGCTACGCGTGTTTTCTGCCCGCCAGACAAGGTGTTCACGCGCTTTTGCCCGTCCTCTTCCGAAAAGCCAAGCCCCTTGATGACGCCTCTGATTCTGCTTTTGTATTCGTATCCATTTTTGGATTCAAACAAGTGTAACAGCTTGTCATACCGTTCCATCAGAGCCGAAAGTGCGGCGTCCTTCGACGAGGCCATTTTCATTTCGATGTCGCGCAACTCTTCTTCCATCTGGATCAAATCATCAAACACCGATAACAATTCTGCCTGGATCGTCTTTTGGCTATCGATATCGATCGATTGCGAAAAATATCCGACGACCACATCTTTTGACAAATAGACTTCTCCGCTGTCCGCCGACATCTCCCCTGTGATGATTCGAAACAAGGTTGTTTTGCCCGCACCGTTTACGCCCACAATGGCCATCTTTTGCTTTTCTTCTATATGAAACGACACATCCTCTAAGATGCAGTCTGCGCCAAATGACTTTGTAATGTTGTTACAGGTTATGATCATATTGCGTTCCTCCCGTATGGTTTCCATATGTTTTCTGATAAATATAGGTAGCAGTATATCATACTCCTCACCATTTTATCAATTGAGCCGAAAACGAAAATAGATTTTTTTGGAAACGTATGATATAATACCACCGTATGATCATGTATATTTCAAATTCATCCATTAAGCTACGCAGTATACAACAAGAATGCCTACGAGGAGAATGTTTATGATTTG
>JAVBJY010000091.1:0-14876 GCA_031546735.1 Eubacteriales bacterium | reverse complement strand
TTCGATGGTTAGACGGGCTGTTTCCACATTGAAGAAAGTGAAAAGAGTAACAGACCGTGGGGCGCTGCCCCACACCCCTCAAGGGGTGTGCCACTTGACCCTTAATTTTTGCGACTGCTAAAAACAAAAAAAACCGCCAGGCTTTACGGCGGTTTTTTTGTTTTTGATCAACTTTATTTTTAGGGATGCGCGGCCAAAATTTTGTTCACCTTGCGTTTGACACGTTGCAACGCATTGTCGATGGATTTTTGGTCTTTGTGGATGATGTCAGAGATTTGAACGTAGCTGATGCCTTGCAGATAAAGTTTGAGTATCTTCCGCTCAAGATCGGTAAGGGATTCAGCCATGTGTTCTTCGATGTATTTGCGCTCTTCGCGCCCGATAAACAGCTCTTCGGGGTTTGACTGTTTTTGCTCATGCACCATTTCTATGTAGGTTCGCTCATTGTTTTCTTCAAATATCGGTTTGTATAGTGACACATACGAATTAAGAGGGATATGTTTTTGCCTTGTGGCCGCTTTGATGGCGGTGATAATTTGTCTGGTGATGCACAAATCGGCAAAGGAGTAGAACGTCGTTTTCCTGTCGATTTTGTAATCACGGGTCGCCTTGTATAGGCCGATCATCCCTTCTTGAATGATATCCTCTTTGTCGGCACCTACGATAAAATACGTTCTGGCTTTCAACCGTACGAGATTTTTATATTTGTTCATCAGATAATCTTGTGCCTCTTTATCGCCTAGATGAATCAACTTTACAATCTCTTCGTCTGTATTTTCAGAATATTTTTGGGTGCTTTTGGTATCCTTGCTGTCTTTTGTGTATATGAACGGCTCCTTCTTTTGCATTGGACGTTGCCCCCTCGTTCATTCAAATTTCATTTCCCACGCCGCATCTCTTCCATCCAACGAACGGTCTCTTTGTCTAGGTTGTCCATCAATAGGTTGTTCTTTACCGGTCTTTTTTCGGTATACTGCTCGCGAATCCGTTGGTTTGTGCGGGATACATCCTGTTCTAATTCAGACGCGGATACACGGAGGGCCCCTTTGCTCATAATAATAATCTGCTCTAGTCCATCAGAGGTCGCCACTTTGACCAAACAATCTTTGGCAAGCACAGACGTCGTTCGTTCGATGTACATGTCCGCCGTTTCGGCTTCTTTTGTATAAATCGAAAACAAATTGCCGTGGTCGATCATAGACCCGGCACCTCCGGCCACCTTGTGCGCGTCAAAGACGACAATGATCTCAAAACCGCTCGTGCCCTGATAATTGGAGAGAATCTCTACAAGCTTGTCTCGCGCATTCTCAAGGGATTCCTCCGCTAATTTTTTTAACATAGACCATGAAAATATAATGTTGTAGCCGTCGACAAGCAAATACTGCTTGCTCGTGACGCCTCCGCGTGCGAAGCTTGTTAACCGTTTATCCGCCATGGTTTTGCATCCGGTTACTTAAATCTTCTTTGACGCACAACCTCGTACATCACAAGCCCGGCGGCAACAGACGCGTTTAATGAACCGATTTCTCCATACATAGGGATGTTTACGACGAAGTCGCATTTTTCTTTAATGAGACGACCGACGCCTTCGCCTTCGTTGCCGATGACAATGGCAAGTGGTCCGTTTAAAGACGCACCGAAATAATTTTCGCCGTCTGTATCCGTGCAGGCGATCCAGATGCCTTCTTTCTTCAAGTCATCGATAGCCCTTGCAATGTTTGTTACCTTCGCTACTTTCACATACTCTAATGCACCCGAAGCCGCTTTGTTTACGGTGCTGGTCAAGCCGACGGCGCGTCTTTTTGGGATAATAACGCCGTGTACGCCACTGGCATTGGCTGTTCGGATAATGGCACCTAAGTTATGTGGATCGGTAATGCCGTCTAACACAAGGAGAAACGGTTCTTCGTTTTTCTCACGCGCCGCCGCGAGTATATCGGTGATCTCTACATATTCCATGCTAGCACAATATGCGATGACCCCTTGGTAATTAGAGGTTTGGGCGATATCATCCATGCGTTGCTTATGCACTTCCTGCACGACGACACCTTGCTCTTTTGCTTTTGCCACGATGAGTTTCAGTGTGCCCTCTATCTCACCTTTTTTGACCAAAATTTTGTCAATGGAACGCCCGCTGTTTAATGCTTCTAGAACAGGGTTGCGACCTTCGAGGATGCATTCGTTTACTTCGATATCATCATCAACATCTACATCTACGATAGAGCCTGCCACTGGCCTTGGCTCTGCCGCAGGTTTTGTCCATGGTTTAAACGCTGGCTTTGTCGTCGACCGTGTCGACTGTGTTGAACGTGTTGAGCTTGTTGATCGTTCGCTTGATTTAAAGGCTGGCTTTTCTGTTGAACGCGTTGCGTATGTTGACCGTTCACTTGATTTAAAGGCTGGCTTTTCTGTTGAACGTGTTGAACGTTCGCCTTGTTTAAAGGCTGGCTTTTCTGCCGACCATGTTGATCGTTCACCTGATTTAAAGGCTGGCTTTTCTGTTGAACGTGTTGACCGTTCGCCTTGTTTAAACGGCGGTTTTGCTGTTGACTTTGTTGCGGATTTCTCTGTTGATGGGGTATATGGCTTTCTTTTGTCGTCTCGTTTGTCTTTTTTATCATTATATTTTGTCATGGTTACTCCTTCTGCCTACTCGGTTTCGACGAAAACAGCGGTTGCTGGCTCCGTCTCTTCACAAGGGGCGATACACTGGTTAAAAATCTGGGCAATTCTTTCGTGGTCTTCTTTTAAAAATAAATAGCCAAACAATGCTTCAAGCCCTGTCGCATGCCGATAGTCTAGCAAAGAGGCGCTCTTTGATGCGGAGTGAGACTTTGCATTGCGCCCCCGCATCAAAACAGACCGCTCTTCTTCAGACAGCATGTCCTTAATCTTGTCAAACATGGCGGCTTGCGCTGTCGCGTTGACCAGCGCCCGCACTTTTTTGTTTAGGGCGTTCACCCCTGCTGTGCTTGTTCCAATGGCCATCGTCCGCACACACAATTCGAACACGGCGTCACCCATATAGGCAAGCACAAGGGGCGAATACTCTTTTGGCGATATTTGTTTTGCATCTGCATCTAACAGTTGTTTGATCATCTTCATTCCTCTGTGTTTGTGTGACTACAATGACTTATGTGAATACCGCACGCCAGACGGCGTGTCTTGCAAGACGATGCCGCGGCTGTTTAATTGGTCGCGAATTTCATCCGCGCGCTTAAAATCTTTGGCGGCCTTTGCCTGTTGTCTTTCGGCGATACACGCTTCGATTTCTTCGTCTGTCATACTAAATTGTACGTTTTCGGCTGTGGTTTGTATGCCAAGTACGTCACATAGTTGCAAAATGTTGTCTTTTATTTCGGTGGCAAATGGCTTTGAGGCCGTGGCGGTTACATGGATATTGGCAAATTTTACAAAATCGAATATAGATGCCAACGCGTCTGCCGTATTAAAATCGTTGTCCATGCTTTCTTCGAAGTCGCGTCTAAATTTGTTACTTTCTGCAACAAGGGCAGTCTCATCTGCCGACATCTCAGTTGCTGTGGCGTTTTGTGCAATGAAGTCGATGCTTTTGATACATTCTTTGATGCGGTCAAGCCCATGTTGTGCCGCCGTCATCAACTCGCGGCTAAAATTAATGGGGCTTCGGTAATGCCCGGACAAGATGAAAAATCGAATGACATCATAGGGAATTTCGGCCGCGATTTCTCGCAGTGTAAAGAAATTTCCTTTTGACTTTGACATTTTTTCGTTGTCGATGTTGATAAAGCCGTTGTGAAGCCAATATTTCGAAAATGGGACGCCGTTTGCCGCTTCGCTTTGGGCGATTTCATTTTCATGGTGAGGGAACACCAAATCTTCGCCTCCGGCATGGATATCGATGGAGTCACCGAGGTATTTTTTGGCCATCACAGAACATTCGATGTGCCAACCCGGTCTTCCGTCGCCCCAAGGCGCGACCCATTTCGGCTCGCCTTCTTTGTTCGGCTTCCACAGCACAAAGTCACACGGATGCTTTTTATCTGTATCCACTTCGATTCGTGCGCCTGCCTCCAAGTCGTCGATGTTTTTGCCCGACAGCTTGCCGTAGCCCTTGAAGGATTTTGTATCGAAGTAGACGGTTCCGCCTACGACGTAGGCATGACCTTTTTGAATGAGCGTGTCGATCATCTCAATGATTTCGTCCATCTCTTCTGTTACCCGCGGGGTGCTAGAGGGCTTTTTCACATTTAGCCCCTCGGCGTCTTGCAGCGCTTCTTTTATATACCGGTCAGAAATGACCTGCATATCGACGTGCTCGTCATTAGCCTTTTTGATAATTTTATCGTCTACATCGGTAAAGTTTTGGACGTAGTTGACCTCAAACCCTCTGTATTCCATGTATTTTCGAATACAGTCAAAGATGACGTATGGCCTTGCGTTGCCGATGTGAATGTAGTCATACACGGTAGGGCCACAGACATACATCTTCACTTTGCCCGGTTCGATCGGTTCGAATTCTTCTTTTTTCTTGGTCAGTGTATTATAAATTTTCATTGTCTTCGGTCGTTCCTTTCGTATTTGTTAGGCTGTGTACTTCATGTTCAAGCTTGGCGACTTTGTGTCGAAGTGCGCACAGTTCCATCTCAACCGGGTCTGGCATTTGCAGTTGATCGAGGTTATCGGACGGATGCACCTTCTGCTCTTTTCGTTTTACAATTCTGGCCGGTATGCCCACAACGGTGCAGTTATCGGGTACTTCTTTTAACACAACAGAATTGGCGCCAATTTTTACATTGTTGCCCACGGTAAAAGGGCCTAAGATTTTGACGCCCGAACCAATCATGACGTTATCCCCGATGGTTGGGTGGCGTTTGCCTTTGTGTAGCCCGGTTCCGCCTAGCGTCACGCCTTGGTAGATGAGGACGTTGTTTCCGATTACACATGTTTCGCCGATGACAACGCCCGTGCCGTGGTCGATGAACACGCCTTCACCTATTTTTGCCCCGGGATGTATTTCTATGCCTGTAAAAAATCGAAGCAGCTGTGAAATGAGCCGCGCCAAAAAAAATCTTTTTTTCTTGTACAGTCTATGGGAAATTCTGTGGAACGACAGCGCCCAAAAACTGGGATAGAGAAATACTTCGATCGTGCTTTTAATCGCAGGATCTTTTTGCTTGATAACAGAAATTTCTTTTTTGATCCCCATGTGATGGCCCCCTTAAAATGTATGGGATTGTGTATGGCGCCAATACGGCGCAGGCAGTGTAAAAAAATAAAAACCCCATGTCTAATCGATAACAATTAGAGACGAAGTTTTCCGCGGTTCCACTCTACTGAAAGAACCTGTGTTCTTTCTCTCGGCGCAAGCAAATGCTTGCCATGCGGTAACGTCGCAACGACGGCATAGGCTAGCCGAGCGCGCCATCAAAGGCGCTACGCAGGTTCACCTGTACAACTCCGAAATGCACTTCGTTCATGGCGGCATGAGACGCTTCCATCGTATATACCATCTCTCTCTGTGAAGCCGCGTCTGAACTACTCTTTTCATCATCATCTTTTCTCTTTTTATGCGTGTTCAATGAGGCATACCGTTTTCGAAGCGATTCCTTCGCCGCGCCCTGTAAAGCCCAAACCTTCTTCTGTTGTCGCTTTGATGTTAATGCAGTTTTCTTGTATCGAAAGACATGCCGCAATATTCGTCTTCATACTGCCAATATATGAAAGTAGCTTTGGTTTTTGTGCCACAATGATACAATCCAGATTGACGATATGGTAGCCCTCTTCTTGGACGAGGGCATAGACTTTTTGTAGCAGCGTCATGCTAGAGATGCCTTTGTATGTGTCGTCTGTATCGGGAAAATGGGCGCCAATGTCACCTTTTGCCACGGCACCAAGCAGACTATCCATGATGGCGTGCACCAGCACATCTGCATCTGAATGACCAAGCAACCCCTTGTCATAGGGGATGTGGACGCCGCCCAAAATCAGCGCGCGGTCACTGACAAGCGCATGCACATCATAACCAAGACCAACTCGAAACCCCAAGGATATCCCTCCTTCGCTCTATAGAAATGTAAAAAACAAAACCTATTCTTATTATATGCCCTTATCGATTTATTTTCAAGTCTTGTTATGAATTTAAAATGGTCTTCGCCAATACATCTGCCAACGGTTCCATTGCATTTAGCGCCTCCTGCTTTGTGTTGGTCTGGGCACCCACCTCAACCAACAGTGATTTGGGGAGCATATGTAAGCTATATCGATACGCGTTCAAGTATATTTTTCTGGTGAGATCGGGATATAACTCGTTTGCGTTTAACTGCAAATGAAAGCTAAGCGCCAAGTTTGTATCGATGTACGGGTTTTGTAGGTTGTCGATGTCATTAAGAGAACCGCCACTATAGAGTTTGGATAGACCGTTAAAGAACATAAATTGGGCAGTCTGTTTTCCATTGATGGTTTTGACAAGGTGGACGCTGTCGGCGACGCCGTCTCTATGCATGTCGATGACCACTTGTATCGACGGGTACTGCTTTAAAATAGCACGCACCGACGGCTCCATTCGCTCATATGCGCCGATAATCTGGGTGCGTCCGTCCACAACGTCATAGCTTGTTGTGTCGTGCATGGTCTTGATGTGATACTTCGTCTCTAAAAGGCGCTTTAGCTCTTCTCCCACGGCCAAGATGCCATCGTTGATGTCTGCCTTGTTGCTGTCGCTATAATTTTCCTTCGAGTGGGTATGAAAAATAAGTATCTTGGGGCCATCGCCGTCGTTGTTGATGGTCAAATTTGTGTTTAATAATTGATCCAGATTAAATTGCTGTGCGGTTAAGTCCGTTCTTTTATCGATTGTGTAGAAATTTCTCTTCACATAGTCGAGGTCTGCGAACTGGGCAATGTTCTTGTAGGTCAGATTTTCTTTTGTGCTGTGCACCTTGGTTGTATCGCTGTTGTCGGCCTCTGATTGGAAGATGACATCGCCCACACCCACCAAGTCTAGCTCTTCGCTAATCGTATTGACGACCGGAACGTCTTCCGTAGGGTCTGTAGCAGGTGTCGCGGTCATGTCCCCTTGGCTTGTCTGCTCTTTTGGTACGTCTTGGGTGGTCTGCGGTTGGTCAGCCTCTGTTGGCGAATCGGTCGGTTGGGCTTTTATGGAGGCATCTCCCGATGCATTGGCTTCCACCGCATCGTTGTTTGGGTCGTTCAGCCGCATCAGTTGGGTGTTGGCCGTGTTGCCTTGGTAGTAGGGGATGGTTTCGTATAAAATCATCTCACCGTAGGTCAATACATCCCGGTGGGTCACCAGTATGGCCATCAGTGCGACGATCGTCAGCACCGAACCAATAGAGATTTTTTTGAAAAAGCGTTCATATCTTATCATTGTGTACACCCCTTTAGGCAAAGAAATTGGCGGCGACACACCCCGAATCATTTTCTTTGTCTTACGTCAGGGCAGACCGTTATACAATGTATATGCAACACCAATGATAAAAAGTCCAAAGAGATACAAGGTGTATCGCTACACGTGGAGTGCGTTTTTGATCTGTTCGATGGCGCGCTTAAAGCTTGGCACCAAAAGCAACCCGATGGTTAAAACGGCTTCGCCCCCCATATAAAATCCATTGTACAAAACGGAGTAAATGATGGGATTCATGTTTTCGGGGGCATAAGAGGCGAAAAAAATACAGCCGGACAACGAACTGAACACCCACCGCCCGAGAACGCCCACGGCATAGCCTTTGATCAGCCCGTTGGGTTTGTTACAAAAAAAACCCGACACGCCAAGCGCACCAAATGCCAACGGATAATCCAAAAGAAGTTGCGCCGGATGGATCACGTAGGGGGCGATGATTAACTGCAAGAGGCCATAGGTAACGCCGCCCAAAACGCCGGGTATGGCACCAAACCAATAGCCAATGAGCACGACAAAAAGCATGCTAAACGGGGTAATCGATCCGCCAAAGGGCATGTGAAATAGCTTGAAGTTGGACAACACAATGGCCAGCGTGAGGGCAATTGCCGTATAGGTCATGCTTTTGACCGACAGGGTTTTGGATTTTTGTAAGTGAACCGCGAAGATCAAAAGCACAGCCAAAAGAACAACGGTAACACCGGCTCTGCCACCGGTAGATGAAAAAAGTTGCATAAAGTAATCAGACATAAAAATAGCCTCCTTGAGAGAATGATTTTTCCAAAGGGGGCAGATATTCGCTTTCCTACGCCAGAATTATCTGGAATCAGGTACAAAGGGTTCAGCGCAATCATGCGCTATCTCAGCAAAAGCTCCCCCAGCGGAAAAATTTAGTATGTAGTTGTGTGGTTAAAAGTTCGCAGAGCGAACTCTTAACCATAAATACTTTTATTTGTACTCATTATGAGAGAACGGAAGAAGTTCGCTCAGCTCTTCGCTGTTTAAGATCGAACGCGCCGAATCTTCTTGATCAAAATTTGAAAACGGCATGAGATCTTTCAACGCTTCTATATTTTCTTCGTAGCCTTGGCTTGTTTTGGCCGGTTCTACCCGTGCGGTTTGGCGGTAAGTGCTCTCAAAGTCTTGCGGAGCAAACGCATTTGGGTTGGGCGGCGGTGCCATAGGCGCATCCATTGAACCAAAACCATCAGACCGCCCTACAGCAGGCGAATATAAATCTGGCAGAGGTTGTACGTACGCTTGTTGTACATATTCTTTTGGAAGCGGCTCTTGTGGCGGTGCCATGTCTGCTTCTTGCTTTTGCAAGTCTTTTTGGTCAGAATTGGTCAATTCGGTAATGATATCTTCCAATTCAGCAATCTTATTAAATAAAGGGGCAACATCTTCTTTTTGAACGTCGACGATATATTTTTTGACCATTTTTTCGTAGTCGGCCTGAAACTCTTCGATCATACGTCTTTGGTTCGCAACGGTGTTTCGAAGCATGACCACTTGGTTTAAGTTTTTATGTTTGATTTTGTAGGCATTATTCTCGGCGTCACGAAGCAAGTTTTCTGTTTCTTGATGGGCCGTCTTGATAATGTTATCTGCCGCTACCTGTGCGTTTATGATGGCGCGGTTGATGGCGGTGGTCTTTTCTTTATAATCCTCTATTGTCTGTTCAAGACCTTTTATATAGGCGTCCACTTCCATGGGGTTGTAACCTTTTTTTACCACTGTAAAACTGTGTGCCAAAGTACTCATCCCTTTCTGTATCAAATCGTGTACGTATACATTTACTATTTTCTTACACATTCACCTATGTTATACTAAATATAACATCAGTAGCGCATTAGTGCAAATAAATTTTATGGTGATTGTATGAATTATGAGTTGTTTATGGCCGAAGCGTATTCGGAAGCACTGCAAGCATTTGCAATAAACGAAGTACCCATCGGTTGTGTCATCGTGTTCGAAGATAAAATCATCGGCCGTGGCTTTAACAAGCGCATCCAGCAAAAAAACGTTTTGTATCACGCCGAACTGATTGCCATTGACGAAGCGTGTAAGTTCATGGGTGACTGGCGGCTAGAAAAATGTACGCTCTTTGTGACCGTCGAGCCGTGCGCCATGTGTGCCGGTGCCATTTTGCAATCGAGAATCGAGACGGTCGTATTTGGCACGAGAAATGCGAAGGCCGGTTGCGCCGGTTCGATCCTAAACATACTGGACAACAGCAATTTTAACCATCAAGTTGCCATTGTAGAGCCGATCATGCAAGAGGCATGCAGCCAGTTGATGACCCGATTTTTTAAACAGTTTAGAAAAAAAGAAAAACCATGAGGAAGACGGGCATGTCAAACTGCCCGTCTTCTCACGGTTCTTCCGTATAAACCTTAATTGTTGGTGTTTCTTCCCTTTTTGATGCCAAGGTCTTTTGGATTCTCTTTGCTTGGCTCATTTTTCTGTTTGTTTTTATTTGGCATTTCGCTGTCTCCTTATTTTTGGATCAAAGTCATGTGCAATAGATAGTGTATGCAATTTGACCTTTATCATACAAAACGAGGCGTACGAAATTTATGACGCTTTTAACTCCAACCGTAACCTGTCGGCAATGAGTGCAATAAACTCACTGTTGGTCGGTTTGCCCTTGTGGTTGTTGACCGTGTAGCCAAATAGGTTGTCGATGGCATCCACTTTGCCGCGGCTCCACGCGACCTCGATGGCATGGCGTATGGCACGCTCTACGCGGCTTGGGGTTGTGTTGCATTTTTTCGCAATGGAAGGATAGAGTTCTTTTGTAATGTAATTGAGGACATCGATGTCGTTGATGGCCATGATAATGGCTTCGCGCATATAGTGGTAACCTCTGATATGGGCAGGAACGCCAATTTCATGCAGGATGTTCGTCACCCTTGTTTCTAAGTCTACATGGGATTTCACGATGAGTTTGTTAAACGAACTGGTATTTTCGTTTTTGTTGTTTGCCATGTCTCGTAGTTGTCTGATACGGGCAATCAGTTGCTCCATGTCAAATGGCTTCACGATGTAATATTGTGCGCCGAGACTAAACGCCTTTAGTGTAATCTTTTCTTGGTTGATGGCGGTTAACATAATACAGATCAAACAATTATTTTGCTCGTGTAGATTTAATTTTTCTAAAACGCCGATCCCGTCAAGCCGTGGCATGATGCCATCGATGATCGCGACGTCTGGTTTTAACGCTGTTATCTTCTCGAAGGCTTCTAACCCATCATATGCTATGTCCACAACGCACATGTCTTCTTGTTTATCAATATAATCCTTTACCACATCACAAAAATCCTTGTTGTCATCCGCCAAAAAAATTTTCAACTTACTCTGATTCAACATAATCCCTCCGTTTATCTGTACGTATTCATGTAATAAGTATGTGCCACATAGTGTGAACAAAATTCAGGTATACCTTTCGAAAGGCTGCGCACGACGCCGTTCCCTACAAAAGTATACATACGGCGATAAAAATAGAATTTATCGCAACAAATGTAAATTATTACCAACATGATTTATTATAGTTTATAAAATTAAATAACGCAAGAGCGTTTTTCAATTTTTTTCCATTTTTCCATTTACCGCCAAATAACTGTTGCTAAAGCGCCCATCATTTGTCACTTCTTCAGAGAACCAATGTGGCGGCGTAAAAGTTTCGGCATCTTTCATCGTTTTAAACTCTACTTCTACGGTCAAAAGCCCAGCCAGCCCGTCCTCATATATGTCAAGTTCTGCCACAAAACCGTGGGGCAGGGGGATACAATATCTCGTTTTGGCGACGGTTTCGGTTTCTACTTTGTTCCATAGTCTATAAAATTGTTCTGCGGTTAGGTTATATTCAAATTCTTCTCGCGCGAGCAATCCTTCTCCCTTGAAGGTAAAGATATACTGCTCATCTTTTTGCCGCAACCGCATGGTGGGGTCGGTTGATATATACGCTTGGCGGATGATATGGTGCTCATACTGGGTCAGATCGTCGGGCAACGTCCGTACCAAAAATTTTCTTTCTATCTCCATGTGCCTGTCTCCTTTGTGGATACGAAATTTTTGTCATTTTATTTTTCCAGATGTTGCAGTTAATATTACAAAAAGTTTTAGGGTGGTTTAATATAATAGATTTGCATGTACGGGAGGCGTTCTTATGAATGTTGAAATTTATGCGGATGTTGTTTTTTTGATCAATTTCATAATGGACTTCTTCATTTTTTGGATTGTCAGTAGGCTTATCAAAAGAAAAACCAACTTCATCCGACTGTGCGTTGGCGCCCTTGTGGGGTCACTTACATATTGTATCATCATATTTGTGCCGGGTTTGTTCAATGTGTTCGGCATCGTTACTGTCCTTACCGTATCCATTATAACATGCTTTACACCAAAATCGCTTAAAGAATTTGGCATGCTTGTCCTTTTTACGGTTGCCTCTGTTTTTTGCGTTGGCGGTGCCGGCATGGCGTTATTTTCTTTTGTCAACTTGAAGGATATACTGGGCAACATATTGGGGCTTGACCGCATTCGGCATTTTCCATTCCGCTTGTTACTCATTTCCTCCTGTTCTACCTTTGTCTTAATCAAGCTTTTTATCGCATGGTATAACCATGTCATCATCAAGCGACAAACATTTTATGAGCTGACAATTAAGTTAAATGAAGAGGTCATATCGCTGAATGCCCTTGTGGATACAGGCAACTCGTTGCACGATCCGCTGTCTGAGGACCCTGTTATCATTGTCGAGTTCGAAACCATAAAAAAATTTTTGCCAGAACCAATGAAGCTCATATTCTACGAAAAAAAAGAAAATGATTTGACCTTTGTGACAGAACACATCGGTCAATGCCATATGACAACAAAACTACGAATGATTCCCTATTCAAGCTTGGGTAAGCAAAACGGTATGTTGATCGGACTGCGTGTGGACGGCGTGACGTTATCGAGCCAGGCGGGTATAACGACACTAAACCGGGCGATTGTGGCCATTTATAACTTCCAGTTATCAAAGGACGGTTTTTATCACGCGCTTTTGAATCCGGAAATTATTCCGCATCAGAAACTAAAATAGCGGTAACATTAGGAGGCACTTTTATGGAATTATTTTTTTTGTTTAAAGACATGCTCGCCAAACTGCTTTTTAAATTTAAACGAGACGATGAGTCTTCCATCTATTACATAGGTGGGAGTGACATACTGCCTTCGCCATTAAAACCTGATGAGGAGGCCGAACTGCTAGGCCAACTGGAAAATGAAGACAACCAAAAAGTAAAAGCCACATTAATCGAACGAAATCTGCGGTTGGTCGTTTACATCGCAAGAAAATTTGAAAACACGGGGGTAAACGTAGAAGATTTAATTTCTATCGGCACCATCGGTCTGATCAAATCGATCAATACGTTTAAGCCGGATAAAAAGATCAAGCTGGCCACATACGCATCTCGGTGTATCGAAAACGAGATTTTGATGTATCTGCGGCGCAATACACGCATCAAAACAGAGGTATCCATTGATGAACCGTTAAACGTAGACTGGGAGGGCAACGAACTTCTCTTGTCAGATATATTGGGAACGGACGTCGATATCATTTACCGCAACATCGAGGATGAAGTGGACCGCGAGCTGTTAAATAGGGCGATTGGGAAACTTTCGAAGAGAGAACAGCAAATCGTCGCACTGCGTTTCGGGTTGCAGAGCGATGGCATGGAAAAAACACAGAAGGAAGTGGCGGATATGCTCGGTATATCCCAATCATACATATCAAGGCTTGAGAAAAAAATCATTTGTCGGCTAAAGAAGGAATTTAGTAAGATGGTGTAAAAGAAAAAAATAAGACCTTGGCGTGGAGAAAACGTTTCTCTACCCCAAGGTCTTCATTTCTGGAACTTAACTTGGTTTCTGTCATTGTCCCTTTATAAATTCGACAATCAATCCGCAGATTTCACATCGTCTATTGTAGGCAACCCTTCATGCATAAAACGTTTATACCCAAGTATGGCAAAGCTAAGGCATATGAGTAACAGACCGGACCCAATCATAAGCCACTGGATGGGCACGATATCGGCAAGTGGGCCAAATATAGCCATGCCGATGGGCATAAATGCCGAGAAAATGATTGACGTAAGGCTAAAAACACGGCCTTGCATATCAGGCGGCACCTTTTCTTGCAAGAGCACCATAACAGGTGTGTTAAATGCAGGCAACGTGAAACCCGTAAAGACCATGATGATCAGGTATACCCAAAAGATATTGATAAAACCGATTGAAAAGGTGCATAGACCAAAAACAGCAGTGCCCATGCAAAACGTAACAAGCTTGTTTTTGAAACCGCCCCAGTAAGCCATCACCATACCACCGATGGCAGAACCAATAAAAAAAGTCATTTCATTGAGTGTTAAATACCAGTAGGAATCACTAAAAATTCTTCTGACCATCAGTACATTTAAAAATGCGGCGGGCACAATTAAAATCGTAAACACCATGTAAAAGCCTAGCAATCTACTGATGAAAAAGTTGTGCCATGCAAAGTGAAGCCCTTCCTTCAAGTCGGTAAAATAACCCGGCTTGCGTTCCGCTTTTGCTTTTTCATGAAGCGGGATGTGAATACACAATAGAATCGTGATCCCGATGATGGCAGTAAAGACATCAACCAACATGACATATTCAATCCGACCATAATTGAGAACGGCACCACCCACGGCGGGGGCAATAAAATTGACGAGTGACATGATCGTGCCATTTATGCCACTGATCTTCATGAGCTTGTCCTTTGGCACAATCTGAGGGATCAACGCGCTTTCGGCAGGGGTTTGAACGCCAGTGCCGAGCGAGCGCACAGCCGATACGGCCATCAACATCCACATATGCTGATAACCAAACAACATAAGCAAAGCCAAAATCAAAGTCGAAAGAGCGATTGTCGCATCGGCCAAAATGATGAGCGTTTTCCGGCTGTATCGGTCTGCCCATACGCCCCCCAGTAGCGAGATGAAAACCTGTGGCAAAAAGCTACAAATGGTCGATAGGGTCACCATGATCCCCGAATTTGTGATCTTGGCGATATACCAAATGATTGCAAATTGTACAAGCGACGAGCCAAACAAGGAAATGGTCTGGCTTGTTAAAAAAGCGATTATTTTTCGTTCCCACGATGTATCTTTCGTGTCTATATTCAAAATAAGTCCTCCGGTTTGTAGGAAGGCTACAGTATGGTCACCTTCCTTAATAAAGCTAATTTCTTCAATTTATACTTCATATGATATCACTCCTTAAATTGTATGTAAAGTTTAGGGGGGTAAGACACACGGTTGTTAGACGGTTTGATCAAACGGAACGGCTGTAGGGTCATCTGGTGTCGTTGCCTTTTCGTCGGACGTTTTCTGCTTGTCAGTGTCAGTCGCATCCTCTTTTGCCTTCTTTTAATCGACGATTTCTTGTATTGTCTTATCTTCTGGCGCGAGAT
>JAVBJY010000242.1:0-5097 GCA_031546735.1 Eubacteriales bacterium | reverse complement strand
CCACGACATTTTTTACCAATGGTTGCAATACAGCCGTTGGCGCGCTTGCTTGATCCTTTGTCAACGCCTCGTTGATATAGATTTCGAGCCATGTGTAGCCCTCTGCGGCAATGACGGTTGCGTCCATCGGGTTGTTTTTGTCAAGACCCATCTGGTCTTCCCAAGCATCTGGGATGCCATCGTTGTCTGCATCGGTCGGTTTCGGTGCGTTTTGATAGGTGAGGCTGATGCCAATGGCATCAAGCACTTCTTTTTGCGAGTCAATGATCTTGCCTGTTTTGTTTTTTGTGTCGGCCACGATACGGGTATCGGTCGCATCCCGCTTAGGCATCGACGCGCCGACGCCCTTTAACACGTCTAGGTAGGCGTCTGTCGCGGTTTGGGTTTTGACAGGATAGTCGCCGATATAGTCGTTATGGGGTGTTTGAGACAGTACATATTCTTTGGCAGTGGCATTGATATCGACGCCGCCTTTGCCGCCCGCATACCAGTTGTCGTTTGTCACGGCTTCAGACTCTGTCATGTAGTTTCCGCTGACGTGTATATTGGTGCCCCACCCGGCTCTGTATTTATTGCCGCCATATATCTCAAAGATTCTCGCTTTTTTGTCTGCATCTGTGCTAGGCCCTGCTTTGTAGTAGTTGTTAATAAAATTGACGCGTGTACCGTTTTCGCCACCATACCCCGTGTTTCTGCCCCAATCGTAAAAGACGTTGTTGCGCAGATCAATCAATGCATCCTTGTCTTCGAGCCCACCGTACATCTCGGTCGTTTCCGAACTGGATATTCTTGGATTTCGGCTGCTATTGTGGGCAATCAAATTGTGATGAAAGCTTAAATTAACGCCACCCCACAGCGAAGCATAGCTGTGCTCTTCTTTCGGGTGAATGGAATCGTTTAGCGACTCACTGATCAGGCACCACTGCACCGTTACATCTTTTATGCCGTATGCCGCCAACGACTCGTCTGTTGACCAACTGATGGAGCAGTGATCCAGCACAACATTTTCTACCTGACATTTGATCTCAAAGCCGTCTTGTGTCGTGCCGCTGGTATCGCCGACTCTCACACGCAGATATCTGCATATGACGTTGCTCCCTGATATGAATACATTGTTTTTAGAAAAGCAAATGCCGTCGCCCGGCGCTGTCTGCCCTAGAATGGTCAAGTTGTTTTTTGCGATCGGCAACCTTGAGTTTAGCGTAATGACACCGCCCACATCAAACACGATGATCCGGTTGCCTTCACTAACCGCATCTCGAAACGAGCCCGCGCCACTGTCATTTAAGTTTGTCACATGAAATATTTGTATTTTTCCACCGTCTTTTAGTGCCCCTCTTGCGCCCGTCGTGTACATGCCGCCGCCTTCAGCACCCGGAAAGGCAATGACGCCCCCCCGCGCAATGACCGCGGCGTCTGCCGTTTCCTGTGCATCTGGCAAGAAAACATAAGCCCCAGATACACCGATCACAAACCCCAACATGGCACATACAATTTTTTTCGACTTCTTTTTCACTTTGCTCCACAAAAACACCAACACCATCTCCTTTTCTATTCTTTATCCAGACAGAGTTTACAAAAAAATCATGTGTTCTGTCATCTAATCATACAGAATTATTATAACACAGCGCCCCATTGTTTTGAAACAAAATAACTTCTAACGTCTAAACTTTATAAAAGATAAACCTTAATAAATGTATGAGAGAACCTTCATTAAGCGATTGCCTTGTTTGTCTTCCATCCTGTCGTTGACAGTAGTAATAACGTATGCTATATTCGTAATAAGTATAATAGAGAAACAATTTTGTTTATTTTTCGCGCAGGCAGTTTCCAAACTGCAAAACCACAAAAACTTGCAATATAGACTCAGTTTTTGTGGCAATTAATCTGCCACCTGTAAGACAAACATCTTTGTACCCTATATATCTAAAGGAGGAGTTTTGTCCTACGGGACAGGGTATTGTAAGAAGCAGTAAATCAAAAATTTTATTGGGGGTTTTGTTGTGAAGAATTTAAAGATCAAGAGTAAACTACTGGTGTGTTTTAGTTTTGTTATTGTATTAACAGTTATATTGTCAGTATTTGCGGTTACAAGCCTGGAATCTGTTCGATCGGCCTACTCATACATGGACAATTTTCCAAAAGAAAGAAGAGCAGAAATAAAAGAAGTGAACACCGCCTTTATTGATATAAGAGCGAATGTCGCCAGAAGCGCAATCTATATTGGAAATGCTAGCAAGTTGGATGGTTTAAAAGCCGCTATCGCTGATGATCTTACAGCCATAGACTTGCATATAAAAAACTACATAGACATCCTAAATGCAGATACGAAAGTGACAAGTGAAGCAAGAAAAAACAGAACAGATGCAATCGCGGCTTACCAAAGTGCTTTAGAAGAATATAAAGCAACCATAATGGAGCCTGTATTTCAGGCGGCTTATGCAAACAAGTTGCCTTCGATTGTCACCGCCTTTGAACAAGCGGCACCGATTGTTGACACCTTGAACCAAACGCTAAAAACACTGATAACAGCGGCGGACAGTTTGGCTGCATCTACCGCTGAAAATACAGAAGCCTCTGTAAAAACATCTATTTTAATATTGATAATAACGGCTGCGTTTGTTGTTGTGGCTTCCATCATATTGGCAATGATCATTGCAGGTATGGTTACCAAACCAATCGTGAGACTTGTAGCCATTGCGGAGAGTCTTTCGAAAGGTGATTTGAACGTTAATATAAGCAACAATTCGAAAGATGAAACAGGCCTCTTATCCCAAAACATCGAAAAGGTCATTCATACGTTACGATCATTAATTGATGAAATGAACTTTATGGCAAAAGAACACGATGTAACAGGCGATATTGACGTAAGAATCAATAGCAAAGCGTATACAGGCGCTTACAACGAGGTCGCCGATGCCGTTAACAAAATGGTAGATGGTCATATTCAAACCAAAAAGAAAGCGGTAGAATGTTTTAACAAAATAAGTAGTGGTGATTTTTCTGCTACAATAGAAAAATTGCCCGGCAAGAAAATATTTATAAACGACGGTATCGAGTCTCTTCGACAAAATTTGATGCTGGTAAACCGTGAAGTCGTAGACATGGCAAATGCAACAATCGAAGGAGATCTTAACCGAAGAGTAGACACCACGAAATACAGCGGTGACTGGGTTACATTAATGGATGGGCTTAACGGCGTATTAACAGCCGTTTCGGAACCAATTACGGAAGCCACAGCGATTATTGCACAGATGTCACAGGGTAACTTTGACTCAAAAGTAACAGGCAACTATAAAGGTGGGTTTGCTGAAATAAAAAATTCTTTAAATTTTACGGTTAGCACAATCAATTCATATATCGTAGAAATAAATAAAACACTTTCAGATGTTGCCAGCGGTGATATGACAAAGAAGATTGGACGAGAGTACGTCGGGCAGTTTGCGTCCATAAAAGATTCTATCAATACAATTTCTTCATCGCTTAACAAAACGTTATCAGAGATCACATTGGCCGCCGAACATGTTCTTTCTGGTGCCAGACAAATATCATCTAGCGCAATGTCTTTAGCAGAGGGTGCAACAGAACAAGCCAGCGCTGTACAAGAACTGACTGCATCCGTAGAGCTTATTAATGCACAAACACAAGTAAATGCAAGTAGTGCAGGCTCTGCCAACGAATTGTCTCTCAAATCAACCGAATATGCTAAAAACGGTAATGTCGAAATGAAAGAAATGCTGACCTCTATGCAAGGCATTAAAGACGCTTCCAATAATATTTCTAAGATAATAAAAGTAATCGAAGACATTGCTTTCCAAACCAACTTGCTTGCGCTAAACGCCGCTGTAGAAGCAGCCCGTGCAGGTGCGCATGGCAAAGGCTTTGCTGTTGTAGCAGAAGAAGTAAGAAACTTAGCCGCAAGAAGCCAAACAGCGGCAAAAGAAACGACAGAGCTAATTGAAGATTCGATTAACAAAGTGAACGACGGAACAAAAATTGCGCAAGTAACCGCCTCTTCATTAGAGCTTATTGTAGAAAATGCTTCTAGTGTTTCTGCCATTATTACGCAAATATCAAATGCTTCTCAAGAGCAAGCGGAAGCCGTTTCACAAGTTAGCATTGGTCTATCTCAAATTTCACAAGTGATTCAAACCAATTCGTCAACCTCAGAAGAGTCGGCCTCTGCTTCAGAAGAACTGAATTCTCAGGCCGAAATGTTAAAAGAAATGGTTTCTTTCTTTAAGTTGGCATAAACCGCTCATGCTGGGCGAAAATACCCCCCCTACCATTAAACGATAAAATGGTAGGGGGGGTATTTTGTAATATTCGTCCCATCAATTTTAAATGTTATAAATGCATATCCTTCTGAAATAGCCGTTACTCTACCCTCTTGTGACACAGTCGCCACGTTGGTATTATCTGAAATCCATGTCACTGTTTTTCCAGCGTCTTCTGGTTCAAAATCGGCTATTAAATTGCATGTTTGAGCTGGCTTCAATAAAATACCTAATCGTAGCTTACTCGCACTTCCATCAACTACTTTTATGTATGCTGATTCTTGCCATGTGCCATCCGCTAATTTTGCTGATATCATTACTCGGCCTTGGCTTATCGCTGTTACTATTCCGTTGCTGTCTACTGAAGCGATCGCTTCATCTGTTGACGTCCAAATGATGTCTTCAGTCGCATTTTGATTCATAAATGCATTTAAGTGTACCTTTTCTCCTTTTTCAAGAAGTATCCTGAGTGCTACATCGCTTTCTGCAACTGGCGTTGGTTCTGGTGTCGGTGTTGGAGTTGCCGGAGTTGCTGCTACCTCAGCACAATTCTTACTTTCAACTCCCGCGCTTACGGCAGATACAACATAATAATATTTTGTGCCGCCTATAACATTATTATCTGTATACGTCGTACCAGCATAGACAGTTGATATGGTTGTATATGATCCACCGTACACCATTAACTATAGTTAAGGTTTTTACAGTCGCAAAAGCTTGACTTTACAAGGAAAACTCATAAAGAGCTATTTTGAATTTATCGGCATGTGTCACGTATTGGACAAAAATTCAGATAGTTCTTTTATTTTTTGCTTAGATT
>JAVBJY010000237.1:0-10877 GCA_031546735.1 Eubacteriales bacterium | reverse complement strand
TCGGAAAACTAGGATTTAAAAATCCAATCAAGATATATTCAGATGCACATATTAAAGTTCTGTAACCGCCGTGTACCGAACGGTACGCACGGTGGTGTGAGAGGACAGCTAATCAATTAATGGTTAGCTTCCTACTCGATTCGTTCTTATCTATGTTTTAATGTAAAAATAGCAACCATGCTACTCAACGTTTCAGACTGGCTCGACAATTCTTCAGATGCCGCGGCGGTTTCCTCGCTTGTGGCCGAATTGCTTTGTACAACCGTAGAGATTTGGTTTAAGCCTGAGGTGATTTGTGAAATGGCTTGTGACTGTTCGCCAGAGGCGGTGGCAATGCCAGAAATAATGCCAGACACTTCATTCACATCATGCACGATGGCGTCTAATGAATCGGCTGTCGATTTCGCCACACTGGTGCCATTGTTGACTCTGTCGATTGAATCTTCGATTAAGCGGGTCGTTTCTTTCGCCGCATTTTGGCTTCTCGCGGCAAGGCTTCTCACTTCTTCTGCGACAACAGCAAAGCCCTTGCCATGTTCGCCAGCGCGTGCCGCTTCTACCGCCGCGTTTAACGCGAGTAGATTCGTCTGGAACGCAATGTCTTCAATCGTTTTAATGATCTTCGAT
Source organism: Eubacteriales bacterium (assembly GCA_031546735.1). Classification (GTDB taxonomy): domain Bacteria; phylum Bacillota; class Clostridia; order Lachnospirales; family JAVBJY01; genus JAVBJY01. Next base: position 10,250 of record JAVBJY010000237.1, on the reverse strand, counting down.
ATGTTTTGGCTGGAGTCTTTAATGCCGTCCATGGCTTGAAGCATCTTTTTCATTTCTTCGTTGCCGGCCAATGCGTTTTTCTTTGAACTTGCGGATAGCACATTGGCATGATTGGCGTCATCGGCATTCTTTTGAGTTTTCTCGTAAATGGTATCGATGGTGGCAGAAAGTTCTTGCACCGAGCTTGATTGGTCTACCGCGCCTTGCGCAAGCGTCATGCTGCTATCGGATATGTTTTTCGCCCCTGCGGCCACTTGCACTGTCGCGGCACTGATATTGCCCATTATATTGTTTAATTTATCAATAATGGTATCCATTGCGCGCTTGATGCTACTAAAATCTCCGATGTATTCACGGTCTACTTTCAGATCTAAGTCTGCATCTGCAATCTTGTTTAGGACGAATGAAATATCACTAATATACGCCGCGGTATTTTCGACTGTGGCATTCAAGGCATCTTTCATTGCGCCAAACTCACCTTGATAGGAATTGGTGATTCGTACGCTTAAATTGGCCTTCGATACTTCTGCCAATGCATGAGATACATCTTTTATAGGGGCGTTTACAGCCATCAGTAAATTGTTAAGCTGTGATACAAGTTTATTCCAGTCTCCCGCGTATCTTGAGGCATCCACGGTGGCGCTAAGGTTTCCGACAGAAGCTTCAGAAGCCAATTTGACAATGTCAGAGGATACAGAGATCAGGTTGGCTTGTAGCTTATTGTATGTCGTGTTGAGGATTGCTTTTTTGCCCGGCAACTGTTTGACTTGGTGCGCAAAGTTGCCTTGTTCAAGCTCTGTTAATGCGCCTAAAACGAGGAGTACATCCGAGATAATCCCGCCAAGCGCCGTGTTTATACCCGTGGCAACATTTTTGTAAGCGCCTTTAAAGTCATCGGCAACAATTCTCGACTCAATATCACCTTTATCAATTTCGCTTGACACAAAATCAATGTCGTGAATAAGGCGTGAGATCGTATCCACGACAAGCCCAAAATCTCGGCTGAGGTCACCAATTTCATCTTTCGTATTTTGTACAACATTGACGTTTAGATTTCCGTTTGCAATTTCGTTTGCGTTTTGCGCAAGCCGTCTCACCGGCTTGATTACACTAGAAGCGACAAAAAGAGCAATGATAATCGATAAAACAATGATAATGCAAGTCAACGTCAACAAAATGGCAAATGTTTTAGTTGTAGTGTTCGTCAGATCAGAGGACATATCTTGCGTATTTTGATATACGCGTTTGCTTCCGTCAAGGAGCCCAGTTAAAATCGTATCGCCAGGTGCTTTTAAATCGGCGAGAAGTGCATACGCCTTGGTGCTGTTGCCGGAAAGAGCCGCATTGTATACGTCATCAATTTGTGATTTATAGGCATCGATCGCTTTTCCAATTTGTTGCGCTGTCGCTAGATTTGCTTGCCTGGTGGCATCATCCAATGCAGGATCATTTTGCGTAACCTGCATATAATCATCTACATTTTTTTTGGCTGCGGAATAGGCCGCATCCCCACCCTTTTTATCATCGGGTAGTCTTCCAATACGAGCGGGTTCTGCATCAACCACATATACAATCGAGAACCTTCGTAAAACGGAAACATTGTAAAGCGCTTCTGATACATTGTTAATGTTTTCCACAGGGTATGTAATAAGATTGCTGTACCCCGCATCCGTGCTTTTAATCATCAAAGCACCGAAGACACCTAAAATTGTAGAAAATATAATGACAACCATGAAGCCCAAAAGAAGTTTGACCCTTATCTTTGCATTACGAAACCATTGCATAAAATCGCCTCCATACATATATTTGAAATACTACTGCTTAAAAAGATGTTCTTATCGTATCATATAACAAAAAAAATGTCAAAAGAAGTTGACCGCGGCGGCTTATACTTCAATCGACTTCCAGCCGCCTTTTTTATACCGATAGCGGATGATAACCGCCCGCAAACTTTGGTCAAACAGTGCCGCGCCCCAAGCGCCCACAAGCCCCCAGTGAAACACATGAACAAACACGATGGCAAGGCCGACGCGACATAACATAATCGTCACCATAGCGGTGATGAGCGGCCATACGGTGTCGCCTGCCCCACGCAAAGCGCCCGCCAACACCACCTGTATGTTTTGGGGAAACGTCAGAAATCCACCGATCACAAGCACCTCTGCGGACAAGGCAATAACCGCCGCATCACTCGTGAACAGCGCCGCAAACTGGCGACCCAGTGCAATAAACAAAACGCCGATTGACAGCGAGAAAATAAACCCCATCGTTTCAATCTCATTGACATAGCTGACCGCCCGTTTCGCATCCTTCGCGCCAAGCGCGCGCCCGGCAAAAGAGCTGGCCGCGATGCCAAGACCACTGACGACGTTTGATACAAGGCCGGTGATGTTGGTGATGATCACATGCGCCGCCATAGACACCGTGCCAAGCTCTGCGATTGTTTTTGCATAAACCAAAAATCCGATGCGCATGACAAGCTGTTCGCCAGCCGCCGATAGGCTAATGTTTAAAATTCTTTTCAGCATGCGGAAGTCGAGCCGAAACCGATCGCGAAACGATAAATGAATGGGATAGGGTGACATAAATAAAATGACAATCGACATGATACAAGCGACACCTTTAGAGGCTGTTGCCGAAATGGCGGCACCTTCAAGACCTAACATGGGAAGCCCGAACAAGCCGTGGATCAAAATCGCACCAACGATCACATTGACGACGTTGGCGGTGATGTTATACACCATGGGGGGCGTAGAGCGTCCCGCACCTCTTAATATAGAAGCAACGGCGAGGGGAACGGCTTGAAAAAACGCGCCCACTGCCATATACCGCATGTACATCGCGGCAGGTTCGACTGTGTCTGGCTGTGCGCCCATAAACACAACGATCTGGTGGGCATAAATAAAGCCCAGTGCCGCCAATAGGGCACCGGTTAAGCTAGAGACGAATAACGTCTGCATCATGACAATTTTGGCGCTTTTCAAATCGTTAGACCCGATAAATCGGGCAATCAGGGCGGTGGCACCCACGTTAAACGATTGAAACACGGCGGTAAAGATAAAGACCGGTTGGTTTGTAAGGCCGACAGAGGCAAGGGCGTAGGCACCGAGGTGCCCAACCATGGAGGAATTGATCACCGAAATCAAACTCATCAACATGTTCTCTGCAATCAGTGGCATTGTAAAGATCAAAACTTCCTTCTTGATGTCTCTGTTGTGTCTAAAATAATTCTTCCACTTTTGAATTGCGATGTTTGCCATTGTTCCCTTCAACTCCTCGATAGAATACGGGTCGGCATCACAATACATCGACCCCAAATCACAGTATAGGGCATATAATTTGACACGTCAAATCTTTTATACTATACTAAATGATACCTATTTTATCGGTCTATACGTCGCCCGAAAGCAGGGGCGTAGCCATACAAGGAGGTGCGAAGGCATGCACAATCACACGACAAAAAAGTTGGTTTTGTTGGCGTTGTTTTCAGCCATCATTGCCATTTTAACGTTTATACCCTATACGGGGTATATCACATACGGCGTTCTCTCGATTACAACCATTCATATCCCGGTGATCATCGGATGCATTTTACTTGGGCCTCGGGGCGGAATGGCACTTGGGTTTGTATGGGGTCTCACATCTTTGTTGAAGGCGCTCACAGTGGCAAGCGCGCTTGAGGTGGCGCTATTTTTAAACCCACTCATCTCGGTGTTGCCTCGTATCCTTGTGGGTTTGGCGGTGGGGCTTTTGGCGTGGATGCTTTTAAAAACCATCAAGAAGAGAAGCATCGTGTATGTGGTTTGTGCCATCGTAGGCACGTTGTTGAATACGGTTCTCGTTTTGTCTGCAATCAGTATGTTTGGTGGCGCGACAATGCTGTCGCTTAACCAGAGCGTAGCGCAAATCATCACGGTGATTTTGAGTTTGAACGGCCTTGTAGAACTTTTCGCGGCGGTAATCGTTGTGCCAATTGTGTCAGGTACGCTCTATAAAGTGACTTTGCACCAGTAAATGTGGCGCGTATAACCAAAATCAGAAAAAACTGCCAAAACCGATGACGTTTTGACGGTTTTTTTGTATGTTTTCATAACAATCCTGTCTTGTGTTCATGGATAGAATCATGTAAAATATGATTGACGGATGCACATGCCATGCATGTGACAATTTTTAAAGAGAAGGTCTGAAATGACCAACCCCGCCGCAAGCCGCGAGGTATTAAACCCAAGAAATGAGCGGGCAGTCGTCAAATGCGAAAATGAACTTGCGCACTTGACTTGTCCCATCGTGAAAATAACTTTACGGGAGGATTTTTGTTAAGATGAGTAGTATGTGTGGTGGAAATATCAAGATTTTTACTTGTAATTCGAACATCGAATTGGCTCAAAACGTAGCAGATGCATACGGCATAAAGCTAGGTGACTCTGTTGTGACAACTTTCAGCGACGGAGAGACAAGTGTTAAAATTGACGAAACTGTCAGGGGGGCAGACGTTTTCATTATCCAATCAACCTCAACCCCGGTAAACGATAATCTTATGGAATTATTAATTATGATTGACGCGGTAAAGCGGGCATCAGCCGGAAGAATCAATGCAGTGGTGCCGTATTATGGTTATGCAAGGCAAGATCGAAAAGCGCGCGCGCGTGATCCCATTAGTGCGAAGCTAGTTGCCAACCTGATTACAAAAGCCGGTGCCGATCGCATGATTTCGATGGATTTGCACTGCGCCCAGATTCAAGGGTTCTTCGATATACCGGTTGACCACTTGTATGGCATGCCGACACTCGCGAAATATTATGCAGAGAGATTCGGCTCGCTTTCGGATGTTGTCGCTGTTTCACCAGACCTTGGCAGTGTGGCAAGGACGAGAATGTTTGCCGAAAAGATGGACGTACCCATCGCCATTGTAGACAAGCGTCGCCCAAAGGCAAATGTGTCTGAAGTAATGAACATCATTGGGGATGTAGAGGGCAAACGGGTTATTTTGGTAGACGACATGATTGATACGGCGGGCACGATTACAAATGCAGCAGCGGCGTTAAAAGCGCGTGGTGCAAAAGAAGTATACGCATGTTGTACCCATCCGCTTTTGTCAGGCAAGGCTGTAGAACGCATCAACGATAGCGAGATCCTCGAATTGGTGTCTTTAAATACCATCAAGCTCAGTGATGAAAAGAAATCGCCGAAGATTAAAGTGTTATCCATTGCAGAGACCATTGCAGGGGCGATTCACGCCATTCATGAAGGGTTGCCTGTTTCAAAGTTATTTGAATAAAAAACGAAAAAATTGAGAAGAGTAGACACGAATCTATAAAGAATCGTGTCTACTCTGCGTTGCACGCCAAAGAAATTGTAACACAGGAGGAATTGACATGTATTTAATTGTGGGGTTGGGCAATCCGGGGCGAGACTATAAATGGACACGGCATAATGTCGGGTTCGAAGTCATCGACAAGCTTGCCTACGACCATCATATCGAGATGAACAAGAATAAGTTCAAGGCCATTGTGGGGCAAGGGACGATATGTGGTCAAAAGGTGTTGCTTGCAAAACCGCAAACCTATATGAATTTAAGCGGCGAAAGCGTCCGTGACTTAAAGGGTTTTTATAAAATCGAAACAAGTGATTTGCTTGTTGCGTATGATGAAGTGAGCATTCCGCTGGGCGAAATTCGAATCAAACCGAAGGGCAGTGACGGCGGGCACAACGGCATGAAAAATATTATTTGCCAACTGGGTGACGATGGATTCCCACGAATCCGCATTGGCGTGGGCGAAAAACCGGCGCATTATACGTTAAGTGACTTTGTGTTAAGTAAATTTAAAAAAGAAGAAGACCCGCACATTATCGATGCCATTACGAAGGCAACAGACGCGGTGCAAATGATGTTAAAAGATCGAGGAAACGGTTTGAACACCGCCATGACGGCGTTTAACAAGAAGAATCAAAAGCCAAAGGAGGAAAAACAGTCTTGAAATACTTTACCGCACCATTGCAAGAATTAAAAAGTTACCAAACATTGCTTGACGCTGTAGAGCATTCCAGAACGCCTGTTCTTCTGACGGGTGCGGCCGATTCTGCCAAAACCCATCTGAGCTATAGCATCAGCCACCACCTAAATCGACCGTTCTTGCTTCTCACGCATTCAGAACTAAAAGCGCGGGAAATTTGCGCCGACATGCAATACTTTTTAAAAGACAGGGTGAAGTTGTATCCGTCGAAGGATATCGTGTTTTATGTAGCGGATATCAAGAGCCGTGAGATCATAAGGGACCGGTTCTCTGTGATTAGCAGTCTGTTCGATGGCGGTTGTGCCGGAGTTGTCATGTCGATCGAAGCGCTGTTTGACAAACTGTTGCCCCCCGATATTTTAAAGCAGTATATCCTGACGTTGACCGTGGGCGACAGCATGAAGATCGAACTTTTATGTGAGAGGCTTGTCTTTATGGGATATGAGCGCGCGGCGCTTGTAGAAGTGCAAGGGCAGTTTGCCGTTCGTGGGGGCATTTTGGATTTATTTCCTTCCACGGCAGAAAATGCCGTTCGCATCGAATTTTGGGATGATGAGATTGATTCGATCAGGCTCCTCGACCAATTCTCCCAGCGATCGATTGAGAAAGTCGAGACCATGCGCGTGTTTCCGATCCGAGAACTCGTGTACGGGCAAGAACAAATTGACAACGCCATTCAAAACATGCGTAAGGAACTGGCGCAAACGGTACAAGCCTACGACAAGAAAGGGCTAAAAGCCGAGAAAACGAATTTGCAAAACAATATCAACGAGACCATCGAGCAATTAACAGAGAACAAAAGCTTTTCGGGCGTAGACAAGTATTTGCCATTTTTCTATGATGAATACGTGTCGTTTTTGCGTTATATGCCGCAAGATGCCGTTGTCATTTTGGATGAACCCTCTAAAGTCGATGGTGCCGCCGATACGGTGCTAGCAGAATTTTATGAGAACGTGAAGAGCCATATTACAAAAGGGACTATGCTACCCTCGCAGAGCGGCATGGTCTTTTCGTACGCCGATATACAAGCACAGCTAGGGGCATACCCCCTTGTACTCATGTCGACGTTTGCCCACACATTAAAGACGTTTAAGCCGAAGGAAATCGTAGATTTTGTCATCAAATCCACCTCTGTCGTTCGAAATACAATGGATACATTAGAAGAAGATTTACGCTACAAGCTAAACGACGGGTTCCGTATTGTTTTCTTGGGTGGACCACGGATGCGGTGCGAGCGGCTCGTGCGTGAGTTGTCCGAGCGTGACCTGCCTGTCCAGTATGCCGAATCGGCAGATGACGTAGAGATCAAAAAAAATGTAATCACCATCTTAAAAGGGAGCCTTGCCAATGGCTTCGAATACCCCGAAAATAAATTTGCGGTACTGTGCGACAAGGAGATTTTCGGTTCCGAAAAAATAAAGAAAAAGAAAAAAAAGAAAACCAATGTATCCCAAATCGAAAGCTTTACCGAATTAAAATTAGGCGATTATATTGTCCATGAAAACCACGGCATCGGCCTTTTTAAAGGCATCGAAAAAATTACCATCGACAAGGTCAGCAAGGATTATATCAAAATCGGCTACCAAGACGAGGGCAATTTGTACGTTCCGATTAACCAGTTGGACATGGTGCAAAAATATGTCGGATCAGAAAGTGCCGCGCCGAAGGTCAACAAACTAGGCGGTGCCGATTGGCAAAAAGCAAAGTCTAAGGCGAGACAGTCTGCTAAAACAATGGCCATCGATCTTGTGAAGCTGTATGCAACAAGGCAAGCGACAAAAGGGTATGTCTACACAAAGGATACGGTTTGGCAAAAAGAATTTGAAGAAACGTTTCTGTACGACGAAACAGATGATCAATTGAACGCAATCGCGGACGTAAAAGCAGACATGGAAAGTTACAAGGTGATGGACAGACTGGTGTGTGGTGACGTAGGCTACGGCAAGACAGAAGTTGCCTTGCGTGCCGCCTTTAAAGCCGCACAAGATGGAAAGCAAGTGGCATACATCGTGCCCACCACCATTTTGGCGCAACAGCATTTCAATACCTTTAATGAGCGCATGCAAAATTTCCCTGTTGTTGTCGAAATGTTGTCTCGGTTTTGCACACCCAAGAAGCAAAAAGAAGTAATCAGCGGGTTAGGCAAAGGGTTAGTCGATATCGTCATCGGTACCCATCGTCTCTTGTCGAAGGACATTGCTTTTAGAGACCTCGGCATGATTATCATTGACGAAGAACAACGGTTTGGCGTGACACACAAAGAAAAACTGAAGAATTTAAAAGGTTCGCTTGACGTGTTGACATTGACGGCGACACCGATTCCTCGTACGCTTCACATGAGCCTTGTGGGCATCAGGGATATGAGTGTATTGGAAGAACCGCCCAACGAGCGTATGCCCATTCAGACATATGTAATGGAATACAATGACGAGATGATTCGCAGTGCCATTGCGAGAGAACTGGCCCGTGGCGGGCAGGTGTACTATTTGCACAATCGGGTGCGAAACATTATGGAGACCACATCACGGCTACAAAACCTCATACCAGAAGCGCGCATCTCCTATGCCCACGGGCAATTGAGCGAGCGAGAACTAGAGAAAATCATGGTGGAGTTTATTAACCATGAAATTGACGTGTTGGTGTGCACCACCATTATTGAAACAGGGCTTGACATCCCAAATGTAAACACCATCATCATCAACGACGCCGACCGCATGGGGCTGTCGCAGTTGTATCAGTTAAGGGGACGGGTGGGGCGTTCGAATCGGTCGTCCTTTGCCTACCTCATGTACAAAAAAGACAAAGTGTTAAACGAAGTCGCCGAAAAAAGGCTACAAGCGATCAAAGAATTTACAGAACTAGGTTCAGGATTCAAAATCTCTATGCGTGATTTGGAGATACGAGGGGCAGGCAACTTAATCGGGGCAGAACAGCATGGGCACATGGAAGCAATCGGCTATGACCTCTACTGCAAGCTGTTAGACAGAGCCATAAAAGAATTAAAAGGCGAAGTGTCAGCCGACGATTTTGAAACACTCATCGACATCAATATTAATGCGTTTATTCCGTCAAGCTTCATTGAAAACGAAGAGCAAAAAATTAATATCTATAAAAAAATCGCGGCGATGGGCAACGAAGCCGACCGCAACGACGTATGGGACGAGATCGAAGACCGATATGGCAACTTGCCGCGTTCGGTTGAAAATCTGCTCGATATCTCTGTGCTCAAGGCGGATGCCCATCGGATCGGGATTGTGTCTGTCATCCAGAGAGGCGAAGGTGTACGGTTTACGTTTCGTCATGATGCCGCCATTGACCCCGCGCGTATCATGCACTTGGTGAAAGAAAGCCCAAGAAAGTTATCCTTTAAAGTGTCCGAGTCAGGCAATTACCTGCTGTATAAAATTGAAGACACAGAAAACTTGACCTTTATCAAAGGGTTGCGGGCTGTTGTCAGTAAGCTAAACGGTGGAAAATAATTCTTCTCCATAACCGCAAATATAAAAAGGCTAGGAAGAGGCGATATCCCTTCCTAGCCTTTTTATATTGCGTAATTACATAAATGCGGATGTAGCAGCGACTTCGGCTGAAGCCTGGTCGTCAAGAGCAAGCAAAGCCTGGTATTTTTCTAAAATAACAGATTGCATTTTCTCTCTGGTTTGGGTGTTAATCGGATGAACAATGTCACGGAATTCGCCGTCTACCATCTTTCGACTTGGCATGGCGATAAATAGGTTCTCATCGCCAGCGATGATCTTTACGTCGTGGACGACAAATTCATCATCAAACGTTACAGAAACGATTGCCCTCATCTTACCCTCTTTATTGACCTTCCGGATTCTTACATCAGTGATGTCCAATAGCTGGTCTCCCCTCTCGTATTAGTGATACTGTTATGATTCTAACAGCAGCATAAAGCTTCACACACACATTATATATGATAAAAATACTAATGGCAACGATTTTTTCTGCGTATGTTCCAAGTAAGTGCGAGAGAAAGAAAAACGCAAAACCAGAACATTTTTTTACGGCGAACTGAAACGGTAGGTTAGAGTACTGAATTTTTAGAAATAATAATAGGTTCTTCTTTGGTGCCGATCACTTGTTTGCCGTCGGATAAAACGACTTCCTTATCGATAACGGCGTGCTTCACGATACAATTGTTGCCGATGTAGGTGCCTTCCATGATAACCGAATCTTGTATGTCAGAATTTTCGCCCGTGTATACTTTGCGGA
>JAVBJY010000083.1:0-6317 GCA_031546735.1 Eubacteriales bacterium | reverse complement strand
TCCATTTTGGTCGTTGGGGTTTATATCTTTGTCGTAAGTCCCACCATAAACCAAGGCTGTGTAGTTTTGGTCGTTATAATAGCACTTAATCCAAGTATCATTGAAGCTCTCTGGGTTGGCTGGATCATATACCAAATCGGGCATACAAGAATCTCTTAGTTCGTTGCGATTAGTGCCGTAATAACTTAACAGCCCATAATTGATATTGAGCCCATCTTTGTTGTCTTTAATCGATGTGGAGACGGACCGAATGACCGCATCCTTATTGTCTTTTAGTGCAACCGTTAGGACGGCATCATTTGGTACCGCTGTGGAGGAATCAATATTGCCGATTACATAAAAATCTCTGCCGGGCGCTATCGTTCCCTGTTCAAGCGATGGATAAACGATTGTAAGTTTACAATCCTCATCTGGTCTACACCCTACAAGTAAAATAACCAATGCGGCTGTAATTATCGTAAGTATTGAAATTCGAAGTTTCCATGTGTTACTTTGTTTCGCCATGTCTATATCTCCCTTTGTGTATGAATGTACGAGGTGAAATGCAGAACCATCAGATCCAATGCATCCGTTATACACCAGTATATGCGAAAACAGGTAGTCCGTTCCTATGGCCGTGTGTTTCTACGTGGTAGCAGACCAGATGGCAAAATATCGGACAATCCGCACGGCATACGATAGAGTAAGGGACTCTTTTCGAGGGGGAAGCAACATGGAACTTATTGTTTATGATCCAAAAGAGAGAGAGCAACAAGAACAGCTTTATAAGAAAGTCGCAATCATTCATGCGCAAGCCATCGTGAGTTATATCCAAAACCTTGGCTACGCCAAGAGTGACAAAGCGAGTCTGATGGAACCGCTTGGTGTCTGCGACAAAACCGCACGTCGGATTGCCGAAAGCGAGCAGGATGCAGGTGGTACCCTATGAGACATATACAACCCGTATCGCAACATGGGCACACCACGGTGGACAGCAGTGACCCGCCCCAAATTTCCATATACTCCCGCAAATCCAAAGTCACAGGCAAAGGAGAATCCATCGAAAACCAAATTGAGTTGTGCCGCCAGTATATTCAGACACATTTTATAGAGACAGACGTGAGTCGCTGTCTTATTTATGAAGACGAGGGGTATTCGGGCGGGCATACAGACCGACCCAGATTAAAAGCCTTGTTAAACGACGCGCGCAACAAAAAGGTCTCGACCATTGTCTGCTACCGCCTAGACCGTATCAGCCGTAACATCGGCGATTTTGCCAAGCTGATTGAAGAGCTGAACGCGCTTCAAATTTCATTTGTGTCTATCAAGGAGCAGTTCGACACATCGTCACCCATTGGACGAGCCATGATGTACATTGCGTCTGTCTTCTCACAGCTAGAGCGGGAGACGATCGCAGAGCGGATTCGCGACAATATGCTAGAACTTGCCAAAACAGGTCGTTGGTTGGGCGGCAACACGCCCACAGGGTATTCGTCACAGCCGATCGAGAATGTGACCGTTGATGGCAAGGTTCACAAGGCATACAAGTTAACGGCTATACCAGAGGAAGTCAGGTTGGTACAGCAGGTGTTCAATAAGTTTCTGAAAGAAAATTCGCTAACGAAAGTGGAAACCTATTTTTTGCAACACCACATCACCACCAAAAGGGGCAAAGCGTTTACGCGCTTTTCAATCCGCAACATTCTCGAAAACCCGGTGTATATGATTGCGGATGAGGACGCGTTTGCCTATTATGAACAGGCAGAAGTGGAGATTTTTGGTGGACGAGAAGGATTTGACGGCAAGCATGGCATCATGGCGTACAACAAGACCTTGCAGAAAAAGGGCAAGACGAATCAGATACGCGACATAAGCGAGTGGGTGATTGCCGTGGGCAAGCACGAGGGCATCATCTGTGGAAAAGACTGGATAAAAGCGCAAACCCTGTTGGCGCAAAACAAATCAAAATCGTACCGCAAGCCCAAGAGCAATGAAGCGCTTCTGTCGGGGCTTTTGTTTTGCAGTTGTGGGGCGTATATGCGCCCGAAGCAGAGCCAACGGTGCAATGCGGAGGGGGAGTTCATCTACAGCTATCTTTGTGAGACGAAGGAGAAGAGCCGCTGTCGAAATTGTAACCAAAAAAATCCGAACGGCAATGCTGTAGACAAGATGATATGCGAGGAAATAAAAAAATTGTCATCGGAGGAATGCACGTTTCGGGCAGAGTTGGAAAAATCAAGAGACAATCTTTTACGCCACACAGAAGACGATGACGCGGAACTTGACCGATTGAAGGGGCTGTATGCAGAGACAGAAAAAGAAATCTACGCCCTCGTCTCCGTGCTGTCCAAGTCGCCAGAAGAAGTACAAGTGTATATTGCCCATCAAATCAAAGACCTCCACGACAAAAAATCTTCACTACAACAGCGGATCGGAGAACAAGGTGGGATCGCCCTGTCGCATACGCTGTCTCATGAAGCGCGTGAAGGTATAAAGGGCTTGCAATCGTCATTTGCGAAAACCTTCGATACTATGCATGTGGCGCAAAAGAGAGCCGCCCTTCGGGCTGTGATCCAAAAGATCACATGGGATGGTGAAACGATTCGGCTGTATTTGTTTGGGGCGAGTGGGGAACAACGGATGGGCGCAAAGCACCTTTCGCATTTGTCTTCGTTCGGAGCCGCAAGGGGTGTATAGCAAATGAAATATTAATGTTTATTCGGGTGGCAAAAAAGTATGCAAATGAACTATACCTGCAAGACCCCATCGGAATCGACAAAGACGGCAACGAAGTCACCCTGCAAGACAAAGTGGCAGACGACAAAGAGAGCATCGACGACCAAGTGTCGACCAAAATTCAGACAAAGCTCTTGTATGAAAAAATCGCAAAGGTGCTAAAAGGTCGGGAGAAGAAAGTCATAGAGCTTCGGTATGGGTTGGCGAATGGCAAGGAAGTGACACAACGAGAAATTGCAGATATGTTGGATATTTCGCGGAGTTATGTTTCTCGTATCGAAAAAAAAGCGTTAAGCAAGTTAAATAAAGAGATGCAAGAGTGAAATATATACGGTTTTAGAATTGGATCGCTTAAGTAGCATACACGACTAAAAAATAGAAGGGGCACCCGCTTTCGTGGGTGCCCCTTCACTTTGCTAAAAATTATTTGCGTCCTTGTGTGAGCTTAGTCAAATCATAAACGACAACTTTCAAGTCCGAGATTTGCTTGGCCAAATCAGATAACAATAAATTTGAGTCATTACGATTGGTGCTATTATCTTGCGTATCCATGCTTTTGTCGATTGTCTGTTCATCTGATAAATTGTTGAATGCCCGATTGAGGGCTGATAGTGCCAAGCTTAATATAAACAGCAACAGTATAAAAGCAATGACAGCGCAAAATATGATCCAAATAATGGATGAATTGCCCGAATGTAGGGCGTAGTCACTTGATGCTAAGAAGCGCTCATAATTTGTAGTGGATAATTTCTCAAGCTGGGCATCTATTTCATGTCTGAGCGGAGTTTCAGTACTTGTTATCAGTGCATTCGCGGATGCAATATCATTTAACATGACTTTCTCGATGATTTGCATAGATGTTGTTTGATACTGGTTCAGTAGATCTGCTACCATATGGAAGCGGTCTAATTCTTCTTGAGATAAAGCGCTTTCTTTTGTTTTCATAGAGGAATCCAAAAAACTTTTAAAAGCAGTAAAATTTGCATCGATGCCTTTTCGTACCTGATCTTTGGCCGCCATATCAGTATTGATGCCAAGGCTTCTGATCAACAGCTTAATGTTTCCAAATGAAACTTGCATTTGCTGTATATCTTGGCTAGGCTGTAAAAACATAATTCTGCTATTCTCAATGGCTTTTGTGCTTTCTGTTATTCGGTTAATTGCCATTACGGTAAGAAGCATGATGAAAACAAGCATCAAAGCCCCCAAAGCAAAAAAATACGCGCGCACCTTCGATTTTATATTTGAATCCAATTGATATCCCGCCTCCAGACACTGCCTACAGTATTATAAGTATAGTTTATATATACATACGCGAACTGTCAACAACAATCCTCTCTCATTATTTTTTATGTTTGCTCTTTTAAAAAGAAACCAGTTATAGTATGATAGGAAGATACAAGTAAGGATTCGAATGGAGAACCTGTTTATGCTGAATAGAAAAAGAAAAAAAATAATGGGCAAACTTCATACAAACAAAATACCACTGCTTGTGTTAGACGAAACATGGTGCACACTGTTTCCGCATCGCGAAAAAAACGAAATCGTTTTGCGGCATGAAAACAGGCTAAAGCAGTTGTTGCAGTTTCAGAGAGACTATTCTGACAAACTACAATTGCTTTCAAACCAGAAAAAAGAATTATTAAATAAAATATTAACATTGACCTCCGAGGCATTCGGAAACAATAATATAGGGGCCAAAAGCCAAATGGAACAAGCCCAAGCGGACGTTCTCCGTATCAATGCAGAGATGGACGAACTACAGGGCAGGATAAGAGAACTTCCAGAAGAGATTGACAGTGAGAACATTCGATTATTCAAAGAAAGCATGTATGTATGCTACGATGCGATGATGGAGAGTGAGAGAGAAGTAAACAGGCTTACACCCCTGATAGACTCCTTGCATCGGCAGTTGGCAGAGGGTGTAGAGCAGAAGTCCTTTCACGAAGATAACTACGAAAAGATGCGTACATTTCTTGTAGGTTTTGTCGGGCAGACTGCCGTTGACGAGCTTGCACAGGCACATAAGGAGGGGGGCCGTGGTATTAGGTATTGGTACAGATATTTTAGAGATCGAGCGCATGCAAAAGGCCGTGGATAACAGGCGCTTTTTAGAAAAAGTATTCACAGGAAATGAGATTCTTTTTTTTGAGACGTTGTGCGGTGGTGGGGCGTTTAACAAAAAAGCGTACGAATCCATGGCGGGCAATTTTACCGTGAAAGAGGCGGTGGCCAAGGCGTTGGGAACAGGTTTTGTAAGTTTTTCGGCAAGAGACATCGAGGTATTAAGAGATGCAAGTGGCAAACCATATGTCAACTTATTCAAAGAAGCGCAGCGGATAAACGAGGCGCTTGGCGTACGAAAAATACACGTGAGCATGTCGCATTGTAAGCAATATGCGGTGGCGCATGTTATATTGGAAGGTGATTGCGTTGAAAATAGTTCGTGCCAATCAAATGAAGCAAATTGAGCGAAAGGCAGTAGAGGAAGTCGGCATCCCACAACTTGTGCTGATGGAGAACGCCGCCATTGGGGTTGTTGAAGAGTGTATCCAAGTGCTGAAAGATATTAAATCGCCCAAGGTTGTCGTCATTGCAGGCGAAGGCAAAAATGGCGGCGATGGATTCGCTGTGGCGAGACATCTGCATTTAAAAAGATATGATGTCGGCATCATTTTCGTTGGCAGTCGCAGCGAAGCGGATGAAGATTGCAAATTGCATTTCACGATCGCAGAAAACTTGAATATACCCATCAGCGAAATACCAGAAGGTGACAATCTGTTAGACATTCCCTATACAATCGAAACCTGTGATTTGGTGGTCGACGCGATGATCGGCATTGGGCTTCGGGGGGCGGTCACGGGGTACTGTGAAGACGTTATCGACATGGTCAATGCCTATGCAAAATATGTGATTGCCATCGATTGCCCGACGGGTGTCGAAGCAGACACTGGGCTTGTGCGTGGTCTTGCGGTTAAAGCAAACAAAACCGTGACGTTTACGTTGCCAAAGATGGGTCTTATTTTATATCCGGGTTGTGAGTACGCCGGTGACGTGGTTTTAAAAACGGTGGGCATGCCGATTGATCCTATCGAAGAGAGCGACATTCGATACAACATACTGACGGACGAAGAGGTAAAGCAGTTTTTGCCCAAGCGCCCGATACGCTCAAACAAAGGTACATATGGCAAGGTGTTCCTCTTTGCCGGTTCGAGAGATATGCCGGGTGCCGCGGTTCTTACGACAGGTGCTCTTTATAAGTCGGGCGCGGGTTTGGTGGTCGCATGCGTCGTTCCGAACGTCGCCACAAGCATCAACAGTGCCATTCCAGAGGCGATTACCTCCATCGTGCCCGAGATAGACGGGAAATATTGCGCAGAGACGTTTCATGCCATCGAGCATGCGTTACACCAAGCCAGTTGTATCGTCGTTGGCCCCGGCATTGGGGTCGGCCCTGGCGTTACAGCGTTTATCCGTTTGCTTGTCGAACATGCAAACGTGCCAATGGTCATTGATGCAGATGCCATCAACTGCATTGCCGCCAACATGGATATACTAAAAGATATCCATGTGCCTTGCGTTATGACGCCCCATCCCGGCGA
>JAVBJY010000166.1:0-31952 GCA_031546735.1 Eubacteriales bacterium | reverse complement strand
AGCACAGCGATTACAAAACTTGCGGCTATGGGTATCTTAAATGGCAGAAGCAAGACAGAATTCGCACCAAACGATAACGTAACGCGTGCAGAATTTTTGACAATTGTACTTCGCACCTTTGGTGTCGAAGGCACTGCGTATAGCCATGCATTTAAAGATGTGAACGGTTCAGAGTGGTATGCAAACGACTTGCAATCCGCATCTGATATGGGCATCGCGGCTGGTCAAAACGGGGGCATGTTCAATCCGAACAGCACCATCACAAGAGAAGCGGCAATCTCCATTTTGACCCGCGCCTTGCAAGCAAAAAATATCCAACTTGAAAGCAATGGCCCATCTCTCAATACCTTCAAAGATGTAAAAGCGATTTCTTCATGGAGCAAGAGCGCCATGGAATATGGCGTATCACATGCGTTGGTATCGGGTAGACCAGACGGCACATTAGCACCACAGGCGACACTCACAAGAGCAGAAGCGGCACAATTGATGATGCCTGTTGTGGATGTAATCGCTGAACTTTCAGCACAGAAAGCGGAAGCAGCTGCAGTTAAAGAAGAAGTAACAGCACCAGTTGCAACGTCAGCACCAGTCGCAGCGACTGCAACACCGACTGCAACAGCAGAACCAACAGCAACACCGACAGTAGCGGTGAACTAAAAACCGTAGAAAAAAAGTAAAAGGAGCAACCCCGTCCGCCATGTTGGCGAAGGGGGTTGCTCCTTTTTATCGTAAAAAAACATTGACCGTTTTGTTTAAATATTACAAAATAAAAACGAAGAATACAAATATTCATGATACTATTACATATTGGATCGCAGTGACGGTGTCACCGGCGCCATCTGTGTCACCATCGTCATCTCCAACGACTTCTTCGTGGGCAAAAAATAAGGCGAAAGGCGACGGCTCTTGTGACGTGAAGCAAGATTCCTCTTTTGTTACGATCGCTTACAATCATTATCGCGACACAGGAAAAGGTGCGCTGATCGGGCAAGGCGGGTACAGGCACAATGTCAAATGAAGACGGCGGTGCAATCAAGCAACAAGGCAACCATATGGACGACTGGTCTGCAAAATACTTCTCTGTTTGTCCATGTAAGAGACAAAGTCTATCTCGTACAAGCTGTCTAAATTTGTTCTTGACAAAACAGTAAGCTTGCGCTAGAATACCTAATGGCATTAGATAAACACGGCATTAGGGATTTTAGATCTGTACAAGGAGGTCCAATGGATAAAGACGCGGTGGTTTACGAGCTTCAAGACAAGATGATGCAGTTGCACAACCTATTTGCAAAAGGCAGTGTCGGGGAGTCTAGCCAAGGCGAGGCCCGCATTTTGCACTGTATCGAAGCCTATAAGGATAAAGAACTGCTACCAAGCGATTTAAGCGGTATGCTGTCGCTGTCGACGGCGCGGATCGCGTCTGTACTCAATAGCCTAGAAAAGAAGGGGCTTGTCAAAAGAGAAATGTCTAGCACCGATAGACGAAAGATATTGGTCACGATTACGGCAGAAGGCGAGCGCGTGGTGGCAGAGAAACATGTGAAGATTTATCAAAAAATAAGTCACCTAGCAGACGAGCTAGGGGAAGACGACGCAAAAGAGCTGAGTCGGCTGTTGGGTCGCATTGTTGAAATTCATACGAACGGAAATTTTTAATCATTTATCAGGAGAGGAAATGAAGAAAATGAAAAAGTGGTTGATGATACTCATCTGCATGGCAAGCCTTGGGTTTGTGGGATGCACAAACCAAGAACAAGAGGGAACAGCGCAACAACCGGCACCAACAACGACACCAGTCGCAGATGCGACGGCAAAAAAAACCAGTGATGTTCTTGTTTACACGGGTGCCATTAAGCCGATTGATGACATTCAGGTGTTGCCGAAAATCGCAGGCACGATTCAATCTGTCGCTGTGCAAATTGGCAGCAAGGTGAAAGCAGGGGATGTGTTGTGCGAGTTTGATGGCACCGATATTGCATTGCAGTTGCAACAGGCGAAAGCCAGTGTAACGTTGGCGCAAACCAATCTCGACCGGGTAAAAAATGGCTCATCTGTGCAGACCATCGAGCAGTTAACCCAGGCGCTTGACAAAGCAAACATCGACCTGAAAGATGCAAGTACAAATTATGACCGCGTAAAAGCGGCATTTGACGCCCGCATCCAAACAACCCAAACCGAGTTGGCGCTTACGGACGCAACGACGGCTTATAACAACCAAAAGCAACTGCTGGACGAGGGCACAACCCTTGCCACTGTGCAAAACAATTATAACGACGCGAAGCTTGCTTATGACAACGCGATGCAATTGTATGCGGCGGGTGCCGTGACGTTGCAAAGCACCAATGATGCCGAGAGCAAGTTAAAAAATGCAGAAGCGGCGTTGACATCTGCCCAAACTGCCACCACACAAGCACTAGACAGTGCAAGAATCAAGATGGAGACGGCAGAGAAAGCCTATAAAAATGCGGTTGTAAACGAGCGCGCCGATTTAAACAGCGCAGAGACAAAATTGGCAACGGCGAAGCTTGCTGTAAAAACCGCAGGCGAGAATTTGGCGCTAAACAAAAACGTGTTAAACCCTGAGAACATCAAAACAGCCGAAGCGCAGTTGGCATCGGCACAAGCGGCGTATGACATTACAAACAGACAGTTTACCAATACAAAGGTGACCGCACCGATAGACGGCGAAATTGCCGCACTGCCCGTACAGCAGGGTATGCTTGTGACAACGAGTACGCCTCTTGCGGGTATCGTCAATCTTGCCTCTGTTAATATTGAGATTCAAGTGTCTCAAAGCGACATCAGCCATATGCAAGAAGGCAAAGAAGTGCTCATCTCTGTCCAAAGTACAGAGATTAAAGACCTAAAAGGCAAAATTACGGCAGTCAGCCCGAGTGCAAACTTGCAAACCGGCATGTTTGTCGTCAAGATAACCGTGGATAATGCAGACCGTACGTTAAAAGGCGGCATGTTTGCCGATGTAAAAATAACCCGATAGGGAGTATAGGATAAGCCGGAGGGAAAAAAAATGGCAAAAAAAAATAAACTCATGATTGTTTCAGTATTCATCATTATGATTGCCGCCATCGTAGGGATAGCGGGTTATTATTGGTATGAGGGCGCGGTCTATATACATACAGAAGATGCAAAGGTCACAGGGGATACGGCCAATGCAAGCGCGCTTTTGTCTGCCAAGATCACCGAACTCGACGTAAAAGCAGGCGATATCGTAGAAAAAGATGACATCATCGCAAGGCAAGACATGAAGGGCTTAGATGTGTCTCGGATAGAAAGCTCAATTGTCAGAGCACCCATTGGGGGCGTCGTGTTAAAAACATCAGGCACGGTGGATGAAACGGTGGCGGCGGGTGCAGTATTGGCCATACTGGTCGATCCGGCAAACCTCTACATCACCGCCAACGTTGAAGAGACAAAGCTACAAAAAGTAAAACCGGGTCAAACAGTGGATATAAGCATTGATGAATATAAGGGCGTGAAATTTATGGGCACTGTGACCGAGATCGGTCAAGCGACAGCGGCTTCCTTTTCGCTTTTGCCCCAATCGTCTAGTGGCACGTTTACAAAAATCGTGCAAACCATTCCTGTCAAAATCGCCATAGAAAACGGTGACCGTCAGTTACATCCGGGTACCAATGCCGCTGTAAAAATACATGTAAAGTGAGCGTGATTTTTGATGGAACAAAAAAATGATCAAGTGACCAAATGGCTTGCCCTCATCGTGGTTATCGTCGGAACGTTCATGTCGGTGCTAGACAGTAGCATCGTCAACGTGGCGTTGCCCAAGATGATGGCGGTGTTTGGCGCTGATTTGGATTCTACAAAGTGGATTATTACCGCTTACTCGCTTACGATTGCCGCCGTTATCCCGGTGACAGGGTATTTGTGTGAAGTGTTTGGCAGTAAAAAAGTTTATATATTTGCGCTAGGCGTATTTACCATCGGTTCGTTGCTCTGCGGCTTTGCCGGTAGCATCAAGGCGATGATTATCTTTAGAATTTTACAGGCCATCGGCGGCGGCATGATTATGCCTGTCGGCATGGCGATGATTCTGCAACTGTTTACATTAGAAGAGCGGGGCATGGCGTTCGGCTATTGGGGCATTGCCGCCATGGCGGCGCCAACCCTTGGCCCTACCCTCGGCGGGTTTATCGTGCAGTATATGGACTGGCGTTTGATCTTTAATGTCAATATTCCCATCGGCGTCATGGGTGTCATTTTGGCCATGATTCTATTAAAAGATTCAGGCGAAATCAAACTCAAAAAAATCGATATCATTGGGTTTCTCAGTTCGACGGTGGGGTTGGTCTCTTTGCTGTATGTGCTAGGCGAAGGGTCCACAATCGACTGGAGCAAAATCGAATACCCGATCCTCATGACACTTGGTATCGGGTGCATGATTATTTTTATTGTGAACGAGCTTGCGCACCCCGACCCACTGCTCGATCTGCGTATTTTAAAAATCAAATCGTTCGCGCTAAGCCAAATCATCTCGTGCATCCTGATGCTCGGGCTGATGGGCGGCACGTACGTATTGCCGCTATTCTTTCAAAATATACGCGGCTATTCTGCCATGCAAACGGGGTTGGTCATGATGCCTTCGGCTATTGTCATGAGTTTCATGATGCCGATTAGCCCAAAACTAACGAGTAAATTTGGGATAAAACCAGTCGTCATTCTTGGCCTTGCCCTTATGGGGTACTCTTCTTACGAGATGGCACTGGGCATTAACCTAAACACACCCAAGTCTGCTTTTATCTATTACACGGTGCTCAGAAGCTTTGGCTTGGGGCTTGCCATGATGCCCATTAACACGTTTGGGTTAGCAGAAATCACGGGTCCTCAGTCTGGTCGCGCGACGGCGCTGTCAAACACCATTAAACAAATTTCGGGTGCTTTATCCGTCACCCTGATGACGACGATTATTCAACACAACTTGAATGTAAACTATGCGCAAATGGCGCAACAAGTGACGCCGTTTAACCAATATATCGCAGGGTTTATTGGCCAAATGCAACATATGTATATGTCGATTGGCATGACGACCCTTGCGGCAAAAGCAAGCGCCGTGTCCATGATCGGGGGGCTTGTCAGCCGCTCGGCCTATGTAATGGCCATGAGCCAAGCGACAGGTGTGATGGCGACAGCCACCATTGTCGCTATCCTGTTGACCTTCTTGATAAAAGAAAACAAAAATGCCCCTAAGTCGGAAACCCCGATGGTACATGGGGAGTGATCATGTACACGCACGTGAACAAAAAAACCATGGCAGATTGGGAAATCAATCTGCCATGGTTTTTTTGCGTAATCGTATGAAAGGGCACCGCTTGGGGTTATTCGTTATCTAGTTCAGCTTGCAGGTGCTTGATGGTGGATTCGTCAAGCCCTGTTATTCTCCGTGTGAACTCAATCGATGCACCTTCTTTAAGGGCGTTCTTCGCGATTTCAACTCTTTCATCTTTCAACATCATTTCAGCAATAGCAGTCATGTTCAACAACTCCTTCAATTTTCCTAATTGTGCGCTATCGTTTACAAACTTTTCAGCAAACAGATACAGCATTGCCTGTGTCTGCAATTTTGCATCTGTGTCATCAATCTGCTTCGATAACTCAATCGATTTTCTAATCCTTGTCAATTTGTCGGATTTACTTTTCATAATGGGCAACAGTACAATTGACATTAAATCTTGTTTGGACAATGGCTCATGATGATCAACTTTTTTCTTAACCTCATTATACAGTATATCCCCATCAAGAGCAATCATGTAAAAGGCCTCTAGTTCATACTTGATAGAACCTCCATCAAGGTTTATAAGTGCATGATCGATATCGGCAGAGTAGACCACGATGGTTTTTATGGGCTTATCCTCTTTGTAAAACAAGACTGCATCTGATGCCATGAAGCGGCGGATATCATCCCTCTTGTTGGTTGTCTGAAACTCTAAGTGAATAAACGTATCGTCTTCTAGCAGGTACACGTTATCATTGATGTTGGTCTTTAATTCCACAAAGTTGAGTTCTGTTCTTGCCGGGGCAACGATTTTCTTGTCAATTCCGAAGAATTTAAGTGCGTCACCCTTTAACAAGTCAAACACATTCTTCATGATAATATCTTCTGCTTTGCGTGGCATGTATTCGCCTTCTTTCGTGTTGTGTGGAACTATTCCATTATGGCGCTGTCAAAAATGTTTGTAGGCATCGTTCTGCGTTATTTTGTTTACACTGCCTAAAACCTGTTTGAAGCCAGTATATCACCATTTTATCAAATTTTGAAGCGCTTTTTAGGCATACATATAGGTCAAATGGTTTGATCTATTCATTAAGTTGACGACATGAAGTGCGACCATGAAAGGCACAGAAAAAAGACCTTGGCAGAATTAAAATGGGGAATAGCGCCTGCCAAGGTCTTTTTTTGAATTTTCACACAAACAGAACATCTTCTGCGGGTGGAAAGCGGCGTAAATCCGCGTGGGCATACTGCATCAGCGCATTTATACTTGTGTCTAACATAGACAGGCACAAGTCAAATTTATCGACATCGTAGTCGTCTTGTCGCATGCGCCCCACAGGTCCACGCATCCATTTTGCGGCGTCTGCGCAGACGGACGCTTTCGCCAACAATAGCGTCAACTGGTGATGACACGCCTCATCTTTGATACTGAGTTCTCTTTGGGCACGAGATTTGTAAAAATATACTTCGCTTTTTTCCTTCTCGTCCATACTTTTCTACCACTCCTTTGGTTTGTGTACCGCTTTGGGTACCATCATTTGGAATGAAAGGAAGATGAACGCAAACTCGTCCATAATGGGCCTTCTTTTTGTCATATGTAATTGTGCTGGCCTCGCTACTACGTATAATATACGGGCTTAAAATTTGTATACCAATCGCGGCTACCCGATTCTTTGAATGAAAAGAATAGCCAAGCCAATGGTTATATAAATCGTTAAGTGGTTGAAAAAAAGATAAAAAGATATTATACTGTTTGAGTAGCGTGTTTTCGCTATGGCGTAGATGAATTCGCAGTTCATCTTCGTTGGCCTAGTAGATACGCCGGTATCTACTAGGCTTTACTTTCGTTCTGAAGTTTTACATAACGCGATCATGATGGATCGATTGAAGCGATTGCCCGTTATAAAGTTTGGGTCAAGCCTTCGCCTACATCAATTTCATCAATATCTGCGTCACATACAGTATAATTGTTCTGTTTCCATTTTACAAGCATTTATTGGCTTTATACTCTATAATTTAAAGTATAAAACCAGTTGCCTCAACACCTCGGCTTGGGAGCTTAGCTCTTCTGCCGCCGCCGCCGATTCTTCCGATGTAGCCGAATTGGACTGGATGACGTTTGAAATTTGGGACAACTCGGCACTGATTTGCTCGATGGCCGCGGCCTGTTCCTTCGATGCGGTAGAGATTTTGTCTACGATGGCAGACACTTCTCCGGCGTTACTTACGATTGTTTCAAGCGATTCTGCCGTCTGCTGTGCTGTTTTTGAACCGACGTCCACTCGTTCAATCGAATCTTCGATCAGATCGGTCGTTTGCTTTGCGGCATTTTTGCTTCTGGCCGCTAAGTTTCGCACCTCTTCTGCGACAACCGCGAAGCCTTTGCCGTGGGTGCCAGCCCGCGCAGCTTCAACAGCGGCATTTAGCGCCAAAAGGTTCGTCTGGAAAGCGATGTCATCGATCACTTTGATGATCTTTGAAATGTTATTCGACGACTCTTTGATGCCGGACATCGACGCAAGCATCAGCTGCATCTCGCTGTCGCCGAGTTTTGCATTTTCGGTCGATTTCTCTGAAAGGGCGTTTGCGTTTACGGCGTTGTCTGCGGTGCCTTGGGTTTGCTGGCTCATGAGGTCGACAGAGGCTGTCAGTTCGGAAACCGAGCCGGCCTGCATCGTCGCGCCGTTTGCCAAGTCCATCGAGCTTTCTGATATTTGCCTTGCGCCTGCCAGCACTTGGGTGGCCGCGGTGGCGATTTCAGACATGGTTTGGTTCAGTGACTTTGTAATGGTGTTAATGGAGTTTTTAATTTCGGAGAAGCTACCCACATACTCTCTCGTAATGGTTTGGGTTAAATCGCCGTTTGATACTTCCCCAAGCACGGTGGACACCTCGCTGATATAGGAGGCCATCTCTGTGATGGTGGCATTGACGGCTGTCTTAATTGCCAGAAAGTCGCCTTTATACTCGCCCGACATTGGCTCGGAAAAATCGCCCTGCGAGAGCTTTACCATAACAGATTGCACCTCTTGTGTCGGTGCGGCCACTGCTTGCATGACGGCGTTAAGCCCGGTCATCAGTTCTGCCCACCCACCTTTGTAAGGGGAGGTATCGATTTTAAAAGACAACTCACCTTTTAGCGAATGGTGAATCATGCTGTCTACCTCTTGGTTGATCTTTTTGACACTCGTTCGCAAATTGTCAACGGCATCGTTGATAAACGCTTTCTTGCCCGGCAGTTTTTCAATGTCTGCATTGAAATTTCCGTTTACCATCTCGGTGACGACAGCCATGGCGGCTTTGTTCACCCGGATGTACTCCGATACCATTTGGTTAACAGACGTTGCCACCTCGCTATATTGTCCGGCATACGTTGTCGGGTCAAGAAATGTGTCAATTTCGCCGTCGCTGTGGTCGCGGGTCATGTGGGATAAATCGTCAATCAGCCGTTTGAACACGTTTAACAATCGGGCGGCGCTGTCGGCTAACATGCCAATTTCATCTTTGCTACCGCGACGTACGTTGACGTTTAGGTTTCCGTTTGAAACGTTGTCAACGACAGACACAAGCTCGCTGATAGGTTTGGCGATGACAGACGATATAAGCATCGCAATGCCAATGCCGACAAGCAGTGCCACAATCGAGAGCAGTAAGACAAAGACCAAGACGCAATCTGTAATACTGGAAGTTGTTATATTTTGGTCGTTTACATCTTGTTTGGCCGTATCCGCAATGATTTGCGCGGTGTCTGTGATGCCCTGTAGTATACTTGTATTATTCGAGAGTATCGTTTGAATGCCCACGATGTCATTCGCTCTGGCACGGTCGAACACGGCGGCGGATACTTCTGTTTCATACTGCTTGGTTAGCGCCGCCAAGGTTGTCATGCTTTTTTTTCTGTCTTGTTTGTCTGCTGGCGCTAGCAATTGGTCTGAATCGATGAGCGCCAAGTACTGCGTGATGCCGTCGTTCACCTTGTTTGCGCTCTCTGTAAATTGTTGGGCATACGCATCGATTTTCGCCGTGTCTCCGGCATAGATGCCCACGGTGCCTGTCGCTCTTCGCATATTCGTGATGTTAACGTTGACGTCTTGTATCACAGATAATTTATCGACAAGCCCTGCGATGATATACGAATACTTGGTGTCTACCGACTTGATTTGTGAAGCCGATACAGCAGAAAGTATGAGCATGACCGCAAGTGTCACGCCAAAGCCAAAGATTAATTTTGATCTAATTTTCATGTTTTGTAAGTTGTTCATTATCGTACGATTCTCCTCCTTAATGGATAAGGAACAGCGAATCTAAATATGTAATGTAACCCTATGTGTTCGATGCTCCTTAGGTTGGTGCACAATGGTTACGATGGTACATTTATCCTGATAACTAATCTTCATTGCCTATCGCAAGAAACCACGTTGAAGCGCTCGCGGTTTTTGCTCTGCCAATGTAAGTTATTTATCGGAAAATGTATACTAGGGGTATATGGGCTCTTTTGTGCGGTGTATACTCTGCCGAGCATAGACGATAAGCTTGTCTTGATTCCTCCTTTTGATGGGGTACTGTATCATATGCAGGGTGCTATACATTTGTGACAACGACAGACTTTTTTTGCAAGCTATTTTATTCTGTTTCTATAAACACAACATCAAGCACCGATTTTTGTGAAGCGCAAAAAAAGACGCTTATATTTTAAGCGTCTGCGTGTTTACATTTTATGAAATTATGGTATAATAAAAGCAAGGCAACTGCCACAGTGTGGTTTGCCCCATGCGTATTGTTACATTTCTACAACCGCTCTGGGCTTAGCAGAGCGGTTGTTTTCATTTCTTCAAGATTATCACTATAAAAGTTATAATCAAGGAGATCAAAGCGATCAGCAACGATCCAAAGGTCAACATAATAATCAACGCTTCGTACATGCTCATACGCCGCACCTCCCTTCATTTAAGATAGGGAGGACAAACCCGTATATGCAATGAGACACGAGCCAATATTGATTCAGAGAGGGGTATTACAATGAAAATAAAAAAAGTATTGCTGGCTGTTTTCGTGTTATTGATTATTTCAATTGCTTGCGCATGTCAGATCAATGATACAAGGAAACATGAACCAGCTACAGAGGAAATAATCAGTATATTAGAAAAAAATCCAGAGATTAAAAGCATGTTAATCAAGTCGATTGAAATGGCAAAGGAGATAAATCCCGACAAAAAAACAAACCCCGCTCAATCATTAGAAGAATACTATACGTTCCTTGACTGGTCAATGAAAGCGACGCCATGGAATGTGCTTGACAAAGCGCAATACCCAACATTTTTTGAATATATAGACCAAGGCATTGACTATTTTTATTTCATTTTGGATCAACCCCTACCAGAGCTTCAAGGGAAAGGTTATTATTACAATTCTCTTCAATATGTAGAAGAATTAAGACCGTGGCTGGTTAAATGTGCAAAGAACTGGGGCGAATACCTTTCAACCAAAGAATCTTGGAAACCAGAATATTATGATCTGTTTTTAAAAGACGCACGTTTTAATTTAGACAAAGGCTGGTATGAAGACCCTTCAAACTGGCATAGCTTTAACGATTTTTTTGCTAGGCATTTGAGCGGCCCATCTGCGCGACCCATCATGTCACCAAACGATAATTCTGTTATTGTGTCGCCATGCGATTCGTCCCCGCAGGGGATTTGGAAGATTGATGAGAATTCTTCCATTATGTCAAGTCTGCGGCCAAAGTCAACGGAATTTTCAACGATCAAACAACTCTTAGGTGAAGAAAGTTCATATGTTAACGCTTTTGCTGGCGGAACCTTGACGCATACCTTTTTAAATATTGACGACTACCATCGGTTTCATTTCCCCGTGAGCGGTATAATTAGGGAAGTAAGAATGATTCCGGCACAAGAGGCGGCAGGCGGAATCACAACATGGGATAAACAAAATAAGAAATATGTGCTAAATTCCAGCGAACCAGGATGGCAAAGCATTGAGACCAGAGCTTGTGTGGTGCTGGAAACACCTGAATATGGGCTGGTGGCAGTCATGCCGATCGGTATGTCTCAGATTTCATCTATCGTTTTAGAATCTTATTTAAAGCCTGGCGTTGAAGTTAAAAAAGGTGATATGCTTGGTTGTTTTCAATTTGGCGGTTCTGATGTGATGATGATTTTTCAAAAGGATGTTAATTTCAGCCTTTCAGTCCCTATGAATGGGCATGTGCTTATGGGTGAGGAATATGGCAGATTGTCGAAAACGCATCAATCGTGATTAAACTTGAATCGCCGCAAAATGCGATGCTTGTTTTTATTTTGAATAGCAAAAAGAGAGGCTCTGCGCCTCTCTTTTTTTTAATGCTGATAAAGCTTTTCATATATTGTTTATACAAGCATATATAATTTATCCATTCCTTACGATGATTACAAATCCCAAAAACTAAACCAAATGCCATGGGGGATACGATCCGACGCGACACAGTTTTCAATGTAGGCTACGATAGAATTGACCTCATCTGTGTACGCCTTCTGGGAGGCTGTCGGCACAGCCGTCGGCTTATAGTTTGACGGCGTCATATTTGTGCCGTTAAAACTATACACCTTTGAGAAGCTGGTGATTTTCACTTTATCTAGCGAGTAGTTCATGGTGTTGTTAAACGAGAGTGCATTGTTGATTTTCAAATCAGCACTGCCGCCATTTTGGTCGAAGCCTTTGTTCTGGTGGTCGAAGGCGATGCAATTTTTCATGGTTCGCGCGGAAATGTTGGTCACCGACGCCGAGCCGATCTTAAATCCGTTTTGATTGCCATGCCAACCAGCGAGCGCCACAGCGTACGTCTCGTTCCGTTGCGGAACCACAATATCCATTGGGATTTGAAATTTGTTGTTGTTTAAATTTTGCACAAAGGTTGGATCGGTCATAAACAAGGTAAACAGATCCAGATTTTGGTCTATTTTTTTGCCCCGAGCGAAGTCGTATTGACCAGTAAACACATTGGGATCGCCATTGTGCCACGTCATGCAGTTCTCATAATACACATCTTCGTGCAAATCAAAGCTGTCATATCCGTCGTCAGAGTTTTCCCAAGCAAAGCAATTGATCAGTTGATTGCCAAAGCCTACGTTTTTGGGGTCGGTGGGAACCTCGACATTCGCGCTTTGTTTTAAGGCAAAGCCGTCAGCGGCACCACCCATCCCTGCTTTGGTATTGGCGAGGTCGAAGTTGCGGTAGGCGTAACAGTTTTTGATGATGTTGTGGTCGGCACTGGTCGTAATCTGCAACCCGCTAAAGTAATTATATCGAAAGATGCAGTCCGACACGACAGAACCACCCGCACCGACACCACGAATCAACAAGCCATTGTAAGGTGCTTTTTGGATGATCAGGCCTTGCACTTGGTAGTTCCGCCCAGTGATTCGCACGCCGACGCCAGCGTCTTGCGTGGCCTTTAGTGTCGAAAAATCCAGAACAGGGGTATACCCCGGGTACGCACAGATTTTCACAGGGTTTGTCGGTTTTTTTGACAGCCATATTTGTTGGTCACAATCAAGACGACTGGCTTTGATGTAAACCGTGCCGCCGTTTTGCGCCTCTAGCGTTGCAATGGCGCTTTTCAAAGACGCCAAGTCTGTGGCCACCAACGAACCAACCTCGAGTACGGGAGGCGTACGGGTAGGAAATTCGTATGGCGGGCATAAGGGTTGCAACCCGTTTGCATCCAATGGCCAAACAAAGGCCTTGAAGGAAAGCCCCGCCCTGTCTGACGGCAAAACAATGGTATGCACGGTAAACGTCTCGGCGCTGTATAGTTTAGAATCAAGCAACGTATCCCCTCGGTATAGCGCGCAAATAATTTGGGCATTTTGTTTAAAGGTTACAGAATTTTTTTTCACCGTTGCCACAAACCGTGCGGATTGGCAAGATGAAAAATCGGATAGGTCTGCGTTGTTTTCGTCTCGCACCGCTGTATCTGTTAGTATGTAGGGGGAGTAATCCGCATACACAGCGCTAGACGCAAACAGCATGGTCAAAAAAATGGTTAGGAAGAAGAAAACGTTTTTCAATTTTATTTACGCTCCTTTGTGGGTATTGTTATCGTTTAAAGAACAAAACAAATTGTTTTAGCACTTTGGCTTGATCGTTTCGCTGTTCTGCCGCCGCGGCAATATCTACAATTGTTTTGCTTTTACGCAACTGATAATAAAAGCATAGTATACCAGATGCGGGGTGTCAACACTTTTATAGAACAAGCGGGATTTTTTTCATGGCTCACCGTGAAACGCACACTTGACAATGTGCAACAAAAGCAATATATTTATCGCAGTAACTATTTCCGTAATCAATACTTGTCGTTGTCATAATAACATGGAAGAGGAGGCCGATAGAAAGAGATGGATGAACAATTTTTTTTTCTCCGGGTGAGAGAGATTTTAAAAGAAATCAATATGAAGATGATGGCGAGGCTGGTGAAGCTCTATGAACCCTATGAGTTGACACCGCCCCAAGTCTCGATTTTGTCTATCTTAAAAAATAACAAAGGCATCAAAGTGAGCGAGCTTGGCACGCTTATGCGCACGGCGGATAGCAACATCTCGTCTATCTGTAGGCGGTTGGAAGACCGTGGGTTTGTCACCAGAGAGCGAGACGAAACCGACAGGCGTGTGGTCTATATTCAGCCGACGCAAAAGGCAAAAGATTTGTATGACAGCCTAGAAACCGAGAAAGAGAAGGTGTTTGCCGGGCTAAAAGATGCCACAGCGGAAGACATGGTGGACATTTTAAATGCACTGGAAAAGTTGCACGAAATGCTGTTACACGACTAAGGAACGTTCAAATAATAACTATGAATTTGCGCGGTCTATTTCGTGCAATGCTGTGTCAGCAGAACCCGCCCATAGTTCCACTATGAACGGAACCTGCTTCCTTGCCTTGCACGAACTATCCACACGCAAATTCAACAGTTATTATTTTCCCGTTCCTAAAAAAAGCGAGGGATTGGGTTATGAAAAAGAAAGCAAAGGCAATATCCATGGTAGTGGTTGTGCTGTTGGTTGTCGCTGGTGGGTACTTTGGGTTTAACATGGTGTATGATCTAACCCATTATTTTACAACCGATAACGCCTCTGTCACCGCCGATATGGTGACGATTACGCCTCTTGTATCGGGCAATGTATTGGCGTGGGATGTGTCGGTCGGCGACGATGTCTCGGCGGGGCAAACATTGGGGCGGCAAGATTTGGGCAACTTGGTGCAGAGCAACAACATCAGCACAGACACTCTTTCGGGGGCGGCCAGTGCCAACATTGCAAAGGCAGATATCAAAACGCCCATCCAAGGCAAAGTGGTAGAGTCGGATGTGGTGGTGGGTGAGGTGGTGTCGCCGGGTATGCAAGTGGCGATCGTGGCCGACACAAACCATATGTACATTAAGGCCAACGTAGAAGAAGACCAAGTCAATCGCATCAAAGA
Organism: Eubacteriales bacterium; assembly: GCA_031546735.1. Lineage (GTDB taxonomy): Bacteria > Bacillota > Clostridia > Lachnospirales > JAVBJY01 > JAVBJY01. Next base: position 17,236 of record JAVBJY010000166.1, on the reverse strand, counting down.
AGGACAGAAAGTGTCCGTTCAGATCGATGCATACCCGGGTGTTGCGTTTACCGGCTACGTCGAAAGCATCGGGGAAGCATCCCAATCAGCGTTTTCAGAAACGGTGAGCTTTAACACGAGTGGCACGTTTACAAAAGTGACACAGTTAATTCCGGTTAAAATCGACGTCGCCGGAACAGAAGGATACAAGTTGCGCCTTGGCTATAATGCCACGGTTAAAATCAGAACGAAGTAAACACCTATCGGGAGGAGGAATGAACGTGAAACCATATTTATATTTGATCGGGGCGGTTGCGCTGTTGGCGTTGACCTCTTGCACAAACCAAGCGGAATCAAACATAGGCGTGCGAACAGTGGTAGCCGAGCAGAAGAGCATCGCCACAAGCATTGACATCGCGGGCGTGTTTGCGCCCTATAATAGCGAAAAAATCAATTCAAAACTATCGGGCATCGTCAATGCCGTAAATGCAGACGTCGGGCAATTTGTAAATGTAGGCGACACCCTTGTCGCCCTTGACACAAAGGATTTAGAAGCACAGTTGGCGCAAGCAAAAGCGGCCTATGACGTGACAAAAGACCAAGCGGCGGTGGCCAAAACAAACTATAGCGCGGCACAAGTGTCTGAGACGGCGGCCAAGAATACCCTAAACGCCACAAAATCTGTTGTGCAAGATCAAATTACACAGGCGAAAATCAACGTGGAGGCGGCGCAAAAGGGTCTTGCCTCGGCGACAGAACAAAACACATTGCAGTTGCAACAGGCCAGTATCAACCTAGACAACGCCCAAAAAAGCTATGACCGCATCAAGATACTGTTGGCGGGTGGATCGGCGACAAAAGTGGATCTCGAGACAGCCGAAAAGAATTTAGACGTGGCAAAAAACCAGATGAATCTGGCACAAACAGCGGCAGACGCATCATTAACGGCGGCGCAAGCGAAGTTCGATGCGGCAAGCACCTCATACCAACAGGCGACAGGCTCGAGTGCAAACAGCCAAATCGTAGCGGCCGAAAGCGGCGTCGCCAGTGCGAAGAGCAAAACAGACACGGCCAAAACCCAATACAGTGCGAGCAGTTCCTCCGCGCTCGAACAGGCGCAAGCCAACATCAATACACTACAAACCCAGTTGTCAAACGCGACTATGGCGGCGCATATCAGCGGTGTTGTGGTCAACCGCAATATAAACGAAGGTGAATTGGCACAACCGGGTTCGGCGCTACTTGTCGTGGCCGATGTGAGCAAGCTAAAGCTAAACGGCACCATCCCCCAACAATCCATTCCGTATGTAGCGGTGGGGCAGGCGGTCGATGTGTATGTCGATATATTTCCTGATAAACCGCTGAAAGGCACGGTCGAGAGCGTGGGGCCGATCTCGGTCAGCACCGGTTCGTACTTCCCCATTCAAATCAGTGTAGACAACGCAGACAAAAGCTTGATGCCGGGGCTTTCGGCGCATGCGACCATTGGGGTGAAAAAGGACAATACAGTGCTCGTTCCGTCTAGCGTCATCGTCGAAAACAATGGGCAGGCGTACGTGTTTGTTGTTGAAAATGGCGTGGCGGTGAAGAAGAACGTGGTCATGGGGCTTAAAAACACCGATTCGACAGAAATATTAAGCGGACTTACACAAGGCGAACAAGTGGCGGCTACAAACGTAAACACGTTATTTGATCAGATGCCGGTTGAGGTCTATAAATAAGGTCTATAAATAAGGATTGATACGATGATAAAGCTATTTGCAAGATATTTAACCCCTTACATGCTGTTTGTGGTGCTCGGCATTGTCGTTTTGTTTGGTCAGGCGATAGCAGAGTTGTATTTGCCCAATCTCATGTCTGATATCGTGAACAAGGGCATGGTGCAAGGGGATGTAAACATCATTTATACAATCGGCGCCAAAATGCTAGCCGTGACGTTTGCCAGTACGACGTGTGCCATTGTGGCCAGTTTTTTGTCGTCCCAGTTGGCGCTTGGCTTCGGGCGTGATATACGAAAAGGACTGTTCAGAAAGATCACTGATTGCTCTTTGCACGAGTTCGAAACAATCGGCACGGCGTCCCTCATTACAAGAACGACAAACGACATCGTGCAAATCCAACAAGTCGTTGTCATGGGGTTTCGGTTCATCATTTACTCGCCTATTATGTGTATTGGTGGTATGATTATGGCATACTCGAAGGATAAAACGTTGTCTATTATTTTTGCCGTTGTCATTCCTGTTTTGCTGGCGGTCATGGTGGGGATTGCCAGTGTCATCATCCCTTCGTTTTCAACCATGCAAAAGAGAATCGACAAGCTGAACTTAACACTCCGTGAGAGCTTGACGGGTATCCGCGTCATTCGCGCCTTCAACAAGACCGATCATGAAAAACAACGGTTTGCAGACGCCAACAGAGATTTGATGGATGTTTCGATTAAGGTCAACAAGGTGATGGCGCTGATGATGCCGGTGATGATGCTTATTATGAACGTGACGACGTTGGCGATTTTGTGGTTTGGGGGCACCCGTGTCAGCACAGGTCAAATGGATATCGGCAACATGATGGCGTTTACCCAATACGCCATGCAGATTATCGGTTCGGTTTTGATGGTTGCAGTTATGTTTGTGATGATTCCGCGGGCGCAAGCGTCGGCTGTTCGGGTCAATGAGGTGCTCGACATCAAACGAGAGGTCGTAGACCCAAACACCGAGACAAAACAACCGACAGGGGTTCGGGGCAAAGTAGAGTTTCGAAACGTCTCGTTTCGGTACGCCGGGTCTGAAAGCGACGTGCTCGACAACGTTTCCTTTACGTCATCGGCAGGCGAGACGACCGCTATTATCGGCGGCACCGGTGCCGGAAAATCGACCATCGTCAACTTGATTCCACGGTTTTATGATGCCACGGGCGGCACCATTTTGATTGACGACGTGGATATAAAGGAAATGAACCAGACGACGGTAAGAGAAAAAATCGGGTTTGTGCCCCAAGGGGCGATTTTGTTTTCGGGCACGGTCAACGAGAATATCCGGTTTGGCAAAAAGGACGCCACCGACGCCGAAATCGAACATGCGGCACGGGTTGCACAAGCGTACGATTTTGTTTCGAACATGCCCAATCGGTTTGAAACGCCAATTTCACAAGGCGGCACTAACGTATCCGGCGGGCAAAAGCAACGGTTGTCGATTGCAAGAGCCATCGTCAGGCAACCTGAAATTTATATTTTTGACGACAGCTTTTCGGCACTAGATTTTAAGACGGATTCGGCGTTACGGGCGGCGTTAAAGAACGAAACCAAACAGTCCACCATGCTCATTGTGGCACAGCGCGTGACCAGCATCATGGAGGCAGACCGCATTATCGTGCTCGATGATGGTAAGATTGTTGGCATGGGTACCCACAGAGAATTGCTAAACAATTGTGACGTCTATCGTGAGATTTGCTCCTCACAGCTATCAGAGGAGGAATTGGCATGAGCGGTAACGGGAACAATCAACAGCAAAGGCCAGCAGGGCCAGCGCCGAGAGGGCCGGGGGGACGTGGCCCAGGCGGCATGATGCAGGGCGGGCCTGTGGTGAAGGCGAATGATTTTAGCGGCACCCTTCGCCGACTGGTCAACTATTTAAAGCCCCAAAAGCTTAAATTCATGATGGTATTGCTTTTGTCCATCGGGAGCACGGTGTTCTCGATCAGTGGGCCAAAGATCATGGGCAAGGCAACGACCAAACTGGCAGATGGGCTTGTGGCCAAGATGATACACATTGCAAAGGTGCAGTATGCCATGAACAACCACTTGCCAGCGTCGGCCATTGAAAAAGTGAAACACGAAGCGGTACCGATGTTTGATATGCACTATATCGCGGTTATTTTGTTGGTGATGTTGGGGTTGTATATCGTTAGCAGTTTGTTGAGCTACATTACAGGCTATATCATGTCTGGCGTGGCGCAGAAAACCGTGTATGACATGCGTACAGACATTAAAAGCAAGCTAGATCGCTTGCCCCTGAAATATTATGACGCCAGAACGCACGGCGAAATTTTAAGCCGTGTGACCAACGACATGGATACAATCGCAAATACCTTGCAGCAGAGCTTGACACAGCTGATTACCTCTACCGTTACGATTATCGGTATTTTGGTGATGATGCTGTCGATTAGCCCGCTTATGACGATGATTGCCCTAATCACATTGCCGTTGTCGTTTTACTTCACGTTAACTGTTTCTAAGAACTCGCAAAAGTTTTTCGTGACACAGCAAAAGGAAATCGGGGCGTTAAACGGGCATGTAGAAGAAATGTTTACAGGGCACAAGGCAGTGAAGGTGTTTGGACATGAAGATGAGTCGATACGAGAATTTGATGCCATTAACGACCGCTACTACAACGTGGGATGGAAGGCGCAATTTGTTTCGGGTTTGATCCAACCGGCGCTCAATTTCGTCAGCAACTTGGGTTATGTATTCGTTTGTATCGTGGGTGGCTTGCTCGTATCCAAGCGCTCAATCGAAGTCGGGGATGTGCAGGCATTTATCCAATATATGCGGAGTTTCACGATGCCCATTATCCAGACGGCCAATATCGCCAACGTCATTCAATCAACGATTGCGGCGGCCGAGCGTGTCTTTGAGATTTTAGATGAAGAAGAGGAAGTAGCAGAGACAGAAGCGCCAGTGGCGTCAGCAACGGCAGAGGGCAACGTTCGTTTTGACCATGTGAAGTTTGGATACAAACCGGACGAGATATTAATGCAAGATATATCCATCGACGTAAAAGCGGGCAGTATGATTGCCATTGTAGGACCAACCGGTGCCGGAAAGACGACGCTGATCAACTTGCTCATGCGATTTTATGAATTAAACGGCGGACGCATTTTAATCGATGGCGTTGACATCACCGACATGCGCCGAAGCGATTTGCGCAAGGGGTTTGGCATTGTCTTGCAGGATACATGGTTGTTTTACGGCACCATTTTTGATAACATCAAGTATGGTAACGACAAGGCGACAGACGAAGAGGTATATAAGGCGGCAAAATCGGCTCATGCCGATCGATTTATTCGGGCGCTTCCAGATGGATACCAGACAATTTTAAACGAAGAGGCATCCAATATTTCACAAGGGCAGAAGCAATTGCTCACCATCGCACGGGCGCTGTTGACCGACCCAAATATTTTGATTCTGGACGAAGCGACAAGCAACGTGGATACGAGAACCGAGATTTTGATACAAAAGGCAATGGACAAATTGATGCAAGGCAGAACAAGCTTTGTCATTGCCCATCGGTTGTCTACAATCAAAAATGCAGACCTGATACTCGTGATGAACAAAGGTACAATTATCGAACAAGGCAACCAAGAGCAGCTGTTGGCCGCCAAAGGGTTTTATGCAGAGTTGTATAATAGTCAATTTTCAGAAGGAGATTGACACGGGTAAGAACCTGTCAAGATATTAAACAGGTTCTAAAAGAAGGGGGAACGAAGCGCCATGGGAAAATACAACATCATCACAATTGAACGGCAATTCGGAAGCGGCGGACGAGAAGTAGGACGCATCGTCGCCGAAACACTAGGCATCCCGTTTTACAATGAAGAGATATTGAACCAAGCGGCGAAGACGTTAAACATTTCGCCCAGTGATGCACGGTACGTGGAAGAATCTGTCACAAAAAGTCTGTTGTACGCCATTGCGATTGCCGCCAATCCGGCGGTTTATTCCTCAGACGTACAGCTAGCGGATCGGCTGTTTTACGAAGAGAGTGAGATTATTAAACGGTGGGCACAAAACCAAAACTGTGTCATCGTCGGGCGGTGCGCGGGATGGGTGCTACAAGAGCGGAACGATTGCTTAAATGTGTTTATTTATGCCGATGAAGAGATGCGGCGCAAGCGAGTGATCGAGCAATATGGCGTAGCAGAAAAATCGGCGCCGTCTGCCATACACAAGGCAGACAAGCGCCGCAGTGAATTCTACAATGCACATGCCAAGAAACGATGGGATGACATGCGCACGTATGATATGTGCTTAGATAGCGGTACCCTCGGAGAAGAGGGCTGCGCCCAACTGATCGTCAAGGCGGTCGCCCGAGCGTGATGCGGGGTAGTGGGGCGATGCGCCTATAGCCGCCGCCCCACAGAATCAATCTGTTTTGCCAAATACTGTTCGATATCTTGAATGGTTTTGGTAGGAGCGGTTGATTCTTTTTTTTTCTTGGCGGGCTTGTAGAGAAGTTGCGAAAGCTTTCGTTTGATGTGACCTGTATTCATAGGATAAAACCTCCAACGTTTTGTTATAGTATATGTCTGTTGTTGGTCAATCTTACATGTTTTTCGAAAATAATACAAAACAATGCATGTAAAAATGAGACAAACATGATGTACAAGTGGAAGACGTTATGTTATAATGCACATAAAACAAAATGGGAGGGTGTTAGGACGATGGTTAGTAAAGTGATAAAAGTAGAAAACAGTTCGGGCTTGCATGTAAGGCCGGCGGGCATTTTGGTGAAAGTGATTCAACCGTTTGCATGTAATGTATCGCTTAAGTTTAATGAGAAAGAATACAATGCAAAAAGTATATTGGGCATCATGAGCGCAGGCATCAAGGCTGGCGCTTCGGTGGAATTTGTTTGCGATGGCGCGGACGAGCAAGAGGCACTGGATGCAATCGAAAAGGCAATTTTGTCGGGGCTCGGGGAATAGTTCCCATCAAGAGCATAAAATTATAGTATTTGGCAAAAATAAAACCGTATCTTTGATGATGCGGTTTTTTTGCGTTATAAACATAAGGAGGCGGCCGTTTGAATTTAGGTAAAGAGATCAAAACCAATATCGCCAATATCAAGCAAAACTTGCCCATCGAAACCAGTTTTGATGTAATCGGGCGAGAAATCTTAATTGATGGGCGTGGTGCATACGTCGTTTTTATGGACGGCTTTGCAAAAGACGACATTATGCTGTACCTGCTTCGCGATTTGCAAAACATCCATACCACAATCGGGACGGACGATCTGGATACGTTCGTCAAGAAACATATTTCATATATCGAGGTTAATCCATTTACGGCCATTGCCGACATGCAGCTTGCGGTGCTGTCAGGTGCGGTTGCCCTTGTCATCGATGGCTTTGACACAGGTATAATCATCGACGCGAGGCAGTATCCGGCGAGAGGCCCTCAAGAATCTGATGTAGAAAAGGTGACGGGCGGTTCAAAGGACGGCTTGGTCGAGACGATTATCTTTAATACCGCGTTAATCAGACGGCGTGTCCGTGACCCACAGCTTACATTCGAGATGACCACGGTAGGCGAACGCTCAAAGACAGATGTTGCCATCGGATACATCGGTGATTTGGTAGATGATCATTTGCTTGCGCATATCAAGGAATCACTTGCGAACATTAAAATACCCGCGCTCACGATGGCCGAAAAAAGCCTAGAGGAATTGCTGTTGAAAAAGCACTGGTACAATCCGTTGCCACAAGTCAGGTTTACAGAGCGCCCAGACGTTGTGGCGGCGCACCTGATGGAGGGACACATCATCATCATCGTAGACACATCCCCAAGCGTGATGATCATACCGACGACGATATTCTACTTTACACAATATGCCGTTGACTACAACCAGAACCCACTCGTCGGCACATTTATCCGCTGTACACGGTTTTTGGCTATACTAATTGCCCTGCTACTCACATCCACATGGCTCTTGCTGGCAGAACATTCGCAATATCTGCCGGAGGTCTTCAAGGTGATTGGTGCCAAAGAGCCGACCAGTTTTCCACTGTTCGTACAGCTTTTGGGGCTAGAGATGGGGGTGCACTTGCTTATCCTGTCCTCGTTGCATACACCAAACCCGTTGGGATCATCTTTTGGCATCCTCGGCGGATTGTTTCTGGGCGATCTTGCCATCAAGGTCGGATTCCTCACCTCCGAGACCATATTTTATACGGCAGTCACAGCAGTCGCGACGTTTTGCATACCGAATCTGGAATTTTCAAATGCAATTCGGGTATTCCGCCTGTTTTTGCTGATTTGCACAGGTCTATTCGGTGTATACGGCTATATAGGGGCGCTGGTGATCATGATCGTCATAACCGTGACAACTGAAACATTCGACAAACGAAGAAAGTATACATGGCCACTGTTCCCACTGGATTGGGCGGCACTCAAAAATGTTTTGATCAGGCGGCCAATCCTAGATATTAAGCGAAAAAATGGACAAAGATAAGGAGACTCTATGGAGAAAAAAGAAAATCTAAAAGCCGAACGGAAGCGTCAACAAAATAATTTTAGCATCCGCACCGATTTGGCAATCGAAGCAAAAGAATTAATCGAAAGTGACGCAGACACCGACGAATCTGAGATCGAAGGGGTCAAGGTAACGATTGAGGAAATCTGTGCAGAAAACATAACCGTCACATGGGTCGAAATCTTTAACGAACAAGGCGCAAAACACATGGGCAAGCCCATGGGCAACTACGTCACCATCGAATCCGATGCGATGAAGGAAAACGACCGCGAGACCCATGAGGAAATCATCAAGGTGTTAAGCAAGCGTCTCATCAAGCTCAGAAAGCTAGAAGAAAATTCGGTCATCCTCGTTGTGGGGCTTGGCAACTGGAACGTAACACCCGACGCACTAGGGCCAAGGGTCGTCTCTAAAATCCTCGTGACCCGCCACATCAAAGAGCAAGTGCCAGAGCTCATCGACGAATCAGTTCGCCCCGTGTGCGCCATTGCACCCGGCGTCATGGGCATCACCGGCATCGAGACAAGCGAAATCGTCAAAGGCGTCGTGGACAAAATACACCCAGACCTCGTCATCGCCATCGACGCCCTCGCCGCCAGACGAACAAACCGCATCAACACCACCATCCAAATGTCGGATACCGGTGTCAACCCCGGTGCCGGCATGGGCAACAAGCGGACAGCGCTAAACGAAGAAACCCTCGGCGTGCCTGTCATCGCCATCGGTGTACCAACCGTCGTCGATGCCGCCACACTTGTCAACGATACCATGGATTGCATCTTGGATTCTATGATTCAAGCGGTGGATAAGGGCACAGCCTTCTATGAGACGTTGAGCAGTTTGGATAAGGATGAAAAATATGCGATGATTACCGAGATATTAAATCCGTATGTGGGAAATATGTTTGTGACGCCAAAGGAAGTGGATAGTGTCATTGAGAGATTGGCAAATATGATTGCCAATGCGGTGAATATTGCACTGCATCCTGGAGTGGATTTGGAGGATGTTAATAAATATATTTTATAGATGGACAAAGATAATCATGAGCCTTTGATAAGGTTTGTGGTTATTTTGCTGTAGAAAAATTTCGATTTATAGGGGATAATTTTAGGAGTAAAAGCCTTTATGGCTAAAAAAGGATTGCTTTTTACAAATCAATGTTTTACAATTGGGGTATTGAATTGTTTAAGCGTAACTGCTTTAAGTGTAGAGATAGAAAATTGGGAGGTAGACGGATGATTATTACGCAAACACCATTTAGAATGTCATTTTTTGGTGGAGGTACAGATTTCCCTGATTTTTATAGAGAACATGGTGGGGCTGTTATCTCTACATCATTTGACAAATATTGCTATATCAATGTGCGACATCTTCCGCGTTTTTTTGATTATTCAACGGAGCTCTCCTATGCAAAGACAGAAAGAGTGACGGATGTCCAAGATATCCAGCACCCTGCAATCCGAGAGGCAATGAAATATTTGGATATGCATGAGATACGTTTGACGTATGAGGCAGATTTGCCAGCACGTTCGGGGTTAGGAACAAGCAGTTCGTTTGCTGTCGGGATGTTGAATGCATTTTATGCGTTAAAGGGCAAACACGCAGATAAGAAAAAGTTGGCAGATGAGGCTATTTATTTAGAAAGAGTCTTATGTAATGAGTCAGGGGGGGTGCAAGATCAAATTGCGGCCTCGTTTGGAGGATTCAATCGAATTAATTTTAGTCATGACGGCTACACAGTAGATCCAATCATTATTTCGCCAGAACGAAAAAAAATGCTGAATGAAAATTTAATGCTTTTTTTCACTGGCTTTTCTCGGTTTTCTTCTGATATTCAAGAGGGAACCCAAGCGTCAATTAAGGATAAAAAGGCTCAATTGCTTGAGATGCTCAGTTTGGTTGATGACGCAGAGCGAATTTTGACATCCAAGGCAAATCTAAATGCATTTGGCGAGATGCTAAACCATACATGGAAGTTAAAACGGGGCATTACAAATCGGGTCTCAACAGATACCATTGACGAATTGTACAATAAGGCCATAAAAGCCGGTGCATTAGGTGGAAAGCTATTGGGCGCAGGTGGCGGCGGTTTTCTTCTGTTCTATGTAGAAAAAGATAAGCAACCTTTTATTAAGGAGGCGCTTGCGAAGCTACTGTATGTGCCATTTCAATTTGAAAACGCTGGTGCAAGGGTGCTTTATTATACGCCGGAAGAATATGTTCCCTTGAACACATAAGAAAATTTCGAAATCTGATAAATGTGGGTAGGCTAAGATGAAAATTATAATAATGGCTGGAGGCAAAGGAACCAGAATTGCCTCTGTGAATTCTGAATTACCAAAACCGATGATTCCTATTTTGAGAAAACCCATACTTGAGTACCAAATAGAGAGTTTGAGAAAGCAAGGATATACAGATATCATCTTGGTCGTAGGACATCTGGGCAACATTATCGAGGGTTATTTTGGCGATGGTAGCATAAGCTCGCCTTTAACAGGAAAGCCCTTTGGTGTCCAAATTGAATACATTGTGGAAGAGGAGCCTTTGGGTACTGCGGGGGCGTTGTATTTATTGCGAGAGAAACTAACGGAAGATTTTTTGTTGCTAAACGGTGACATTGTTTTTGATATTGATGTCGATAGATTGTACTGTTTCCATAAAGAAAAAGGCGGAATGGCAACTTTGCTTACACATCCAAATGATCATCCATATGACAGCGGCATTATTGTAGCGGATGAAAATGGAAAAGTTTTAAATTGGTTGCATAAAGAAGATGAGCGAATGTGGTATCAAAATAGGGTCAATGCCGGAATACATATGTTCTCGCCTAAATTGCTAGATGCTTTTAAAGAATTAAAAAAAGTTGATCTTGACAGAGATATCCTAAAGCCACTCATTGCAAAAGGTGAATTGTTTGCCTATGATTCCCCAGAATACGTCAAGGATATGGGCGTTCCGGAGCGATTCTATGCTGTGGCAGACGATATTGAGAGGGGTAAGGTGCAGGCAAGAAATCTGACAAAGAAGCAAAAGGCTGTTTTTTTGGATCGAGATGGAACCATCAATCGATATGTTGGTTTCTTGAAAGCCATAAAAGATTTTGAACTACTTGACGGGGTAATTGAGGCAATCAAAGCCATCAATTGCAGTGACTATCTAGCAATTGTAATCACCAACCAACCCGTCATTGCCAGAGGCGAGGTGAGCCTCAATGAACTGCAAGAAATTCACAACAAAATGGAGACATTGTTAGGCGACCAGGGTGCATATGTAGACGCAATTTTTTATTGCCCCCACCATCCCCATAAAGGTTTTGAAGGCGAACGTCCAGAGTATAAAATTGAATGTGAGTGCCGAAAACCAAAGCCAGGGCTTATAGTGGAAGCGGCACAAAGATATAATATTGATTTGTCACAGTCATGGATGATTGGAGATGGAGCTAATGATATTCAGGCGGGGTTGAATGCAGGGTGCCATGTGGCATACGTTGGTGGTGAGAATATGAATGATGCGCAAGCCTTTGATACGTTGCTTGCATGTGTGAAGATGATTTTAGCCGTGGACAGCGATTAACTGCAACAAGAGTATCAAAAAAATATAAAAATGGAGTTGTGTCTATTGAACGGTCTAATCAGTGTCATAGTGCCAATATATAGAGTTGAAGAGTATCTTTGCCAATGTATAGATTCCATTATAAAACAGACATATCATAATTTGGAAATTATTCTTGTTGACGATGGATCGCCAGATAATTGTGGTGCTATATGTGATGATTACGCTAAGAAGGATGATAGAATTAGAGTGATTCATAAAAAAAATGGTGGTCTGTCTGATGCTCGGAATGTAGGTATTGATATTGCGCAAGGTGATTACTTATCATTTATTGATAGTGACGACTATGTGAGTGAAGATTATATCGCGTATTTGTACACATTACTTATCAGCAATGATGCAGATATGTCTATATGTGGGCATATATCGTTTCAAGATGGCAAAGAAATAGATGTGCAGAGCAGAGAAGTTGTGTTGCGTATATTAAATCAAATAGAATTTTTTGAAGGATTCATGTATGATAAATATGCATCATATGCGTGGGCGAAATTGTATAAAAAGGAGATATTTCAAAGACTGAGATATCCAAATACACCATCAGAGGACGTAGCTATCATACACAAAGTAGTGAGTAAATCTGATAAAATAGCATATAAAAATGGAGCGAAATATTTTTATCGTGTGAGAAAAAACTCGTTAAGCTCATGGTATGAATTTTCAGAAAAGAAACTAGAGTTTTTGGATATCAACCAGGCATTGTGCCATTTTGTTCTTAAGAAATATCCCCAACTGAAATCTGCTACGAGTAGTTTGCTTGCGCGTAATTATTGCACTGTACTAAGAGAGTTATACAACAGTCATTCTTATAATGAATGCACAGAAAAAAAGTTAGTATACAATGTAAAGAAAAATGCAACGTTATCATTGAAAGACGGACATATTTCTATTAAACAAAAGATTTGTATTTTGTCGGTGTGTGTACATCCTAGTATTTTTAAATTGCTTTGCAGAGTGTTTAAACAGAAATCTATATAATATTAAGCCCATGAGACATCTATGGGGGATATACTTAAATGCATTGAAAGGATAAGGGCTTATTATGAGGATAGGGATAGATGCGAGACCATTATCAAGGGAGATTACTGGTATTGGCATGTATGTATGTGAAATCATCAAGAATCTTAATCAGATAGACACGCATAATCAATATATCTTGTACAGTAATCGAGATATTCACATTGATTTTGAGTTAAGAAATAATTGGACAATAAAAGTCCATAAATTTCCGATTGGTAATTTATGGTTGAATCTAATCATGCCCTTCTGTATAAAGCGGGATAAAATAGACGTGTTTTGGGGTACTTCGCACATATTGCCGCTATTTGGCTCAAGTTGCCCGCTAGTTTTAACGGTGCATGATTTGGCGCTTTTAAAATATCCAGTGGGAACTGCATATACTTCATTTATACAGAAGACGTTGTTGAAACCATCGTGTAAAAAGGCAGATAAAATCATTCCCATATCGAACTCGACTAAAGAAGATCTCATTGAACTGCTTGGCATAAATACTGAAAAAATACAAGTAATTTACCCAGGCATAAGCACAGACCTATATCCTTTTAAAGACCAGAATAAAAGTAAGCATATTTTGCTAGAAAAGTATAAAATAAACGATAAATTCATTTTATACCTTGGAACGATAGAGCCTCGTAAAAATATTCCCACGATTATCAGAGCGTTCAAAAAAGCCAAAGAAAACATGAGTTTTGATTGCAAATTAGTTATTGCGGGAGGCCTTGGTTGGAAATATAAAGAAGTATTTGAGCTTATTGAGAAGCTAGAGCTATCTGAATTCATTATATATACAGGATACATAGACTTGTCTGATAAAATCCATTTTTATAATGCATGCGAATTTTTTGTGTTTCCATCCATCTATGAAGGCTTTGGTATTCCTTTGTTGGAGGCGATGTGCTGTGGCAAGCCTACCATTTCGACAAATATTTCATCAATGCCAGAGGTTGTAGGTGATGCTGGTCTTTTAATTGATAGACATGATGATTTTGAGCAGCTTGCAAGGCTGTTTCATGAACTATATTTTGATCAAGAATTAAAGCGTTCGTTATCAGCCAAGGCCTTATTACAAAGTCGGAAATTTTCTTATGAAGGCTGTGCAAGACGCACATTAGATGTCTTTGGGGATACCTATAACAAGAGAATGAGTAAGAAGCGATAACATGATTGATATGGAATGGGGTGGGAAACGGATGATTGTTGGAATCGATGGGAGACTGTTGTGCGGAAATAGACCTGGAATGGGCATGTCACTATACAATATTTTGTTAAATCTTGTTATACCGAACGGGAATTTAGTCTACTTATATGTTCCCGATTGTCTGGATGATGAAAGTGAAATTTGTCTCAAGCGAAATAACATTATAACCAAACCATTAGGGAAAGCACATGTCATTCTGTGGGAACAGGTTATCCTTCCGAAAGTTATAAAAAAAGATAAGGTGGACGTGTTTTGGTTCAACAATAATACTGGGAGTTTTATGATTAGATGCAAAAAAATAGTCACCATTAATGACATGATTGCTGTGCAGGACGAGCTCGTTATGGCATATACATGGCGAAATCGAATAATGAACGCATATTACAAATTCACAGTTTTAAACATGATTAAGTCTTCAGATAGCATTATAACAATAAGCAAAATGGCAAGAAACGAAATTTTAAGTTATTTTCCAGACAGTGCAGAAAAGGTAACCGTTGTCTATATAGGTGGAAGTTATAGTACGGATGCCTTAGATAAAGCGACTTGGAATGCATTTCGCAAAGATAATAATTTGCAAAAAAAGTATATTTTAGCATTTGCTTCACATCATAAAAGAAAAAATACGCTTAGGGTGATAAAAGCATTTGAAAAATCAACCGGTTTGCACAATACATATGATCTAGTGTTTTTTGGGTATAAGGGTTGGGAGACGTCAATGGAATATCAATATATTAAGGAGAACAATCTTACGAATATTTATATGTTTTCCTATGTCTCAGAAGCAGAAAAGAACTCGTTGTACCAGCATTCTGAATGCTTTGTTTTTCCGTCTTTAGCAGAAGGCTTTGGAATGCCGCTATTAGAGGCCTATTTTAACAAAACGGTGCTTGTCACGTCAAATCTTTCGTCAATGCCGGAGATAGCGGGGAATGCAGCTATCTTTGTAGATCCTTACAGTGTTGAGAGCATAATGAGTGGTATTGAAGAAGCAGTAACATTAGGAGAAAAAAGAGCAGACCATATAAAAGATGGACTCAATCAGTTGAAAAATTTTGACTGGAAGGATACGGCGCATAATATTCAAAAAATTATATTTAAGCAATAATTCGCATAAGAATTTAAGATAGAATAGGCAGTGAAATTACTAACAATAGATAATTAAAGTAATTTATAATAGGATTTATGGCCACTGTATTTATATGGCTGGGGTCGTTATCCTTGCGAGAGGAATGTATATAAAAGTGAAGCAATCGATACCTAAAATTATTCATTTTTGCTGGTTGAGTGATGACAAATATCCACCACTCATTTCAAAATGTATGGACAGTTGGAAAGAGAATCTTCCGGATTATGAGTTTATAAAGTGGGATCGTTCAAAGTTTGACATCCATTCAAGTCAATTTGTCGAGGATGCATACAATAGTAAAAAGTACGCGACGGCAGCAGATTATATAAGGCTGTATGCGCTGTATCATTATGGCGGAATTTACTTAGATGCAGATGTAGAGATATTGAAAAGCTTTGATGACTTGTTAGAACAAGAGGCGTTTATAGGATTAGAACGCGATGATGGAATGGAAGCAGGAATAATGGGGACGGTCAAAGGGAACCCCTTGTTTAAAGAATTTCTAGATTGTTATGCCAATAAGAAATTCAGCATGAAGGGTGGCATGCCAGAGGTTTTGCCAGAGGTACTATTCGGGATTTGTTTGGGGCACGGCATAGATGTAGAACGAATAAATAGAGAGGGAATTCAATCAATTAATCATCTCATGATATATCCAAAAACATATTTTTCACCTCTCGCTTTTTACAATAAAAAAGAAACATATTTTTCGTCAAATACATATACGATACATCATTATGCTGGTTCTTGGGTGCCTAAATCTATAAAGATAAAGAACCGTTTAAAACGGTGCTCAAAAAAGATTTTAAAGACGCTTTTGGGGGTACAGGTGTATGGTTACTTTAAGCGGCTATATTATGGTTTTTTAAAAAAATGAGTAAGCTACTCTGGCGAATAGATTGCACTAGACATCTCTGGTGAGGGAAAGGGAAAATTAAAATGGGTAATTTATTTGTTAAAGTTTATAAATCGATAGTAAGAGTTTCGAGGTTTATCTTGCCAACGCAGGCTTATAAATTTTTGCTACGTTACAAAGAGAGATATGCATAGCACAGAATGTATAAAGACAATATCTCAAACATATCTGCTGTATTTCAATGTTTGCAGGATGAGTATTCATGAGTATTCAAAAGAGACTTTACAAGCCTTTATACAGGTAAAAACGAGAAATGCAACATCGGGGTTGCTAAAATTAACACGATGTATTGAAGAGCAGTATTTTGACAAAACTGTTTGTGAGCTTGGCAAGCATGAAACGTTTGTTGACATGGGTGTTTTTGATGCTGAAACATCGATAGAATTTGCAAAGAATGTAGAATTTGAATATGACAAGATATTGCTATTCGAGCCAGATGTAGAGTGTTTTAAGGTTTCAAAAGAGAATATAGAGAAACATAATTTAAAGAATGTATTTATGTTTGAAGAAGGTTGTTATGATTATTGTGGTGAAATATCTTTTGTAAATGAGGGGACAAGTAGTTCACGTGTTTCAGATAATGATATTAATACCACAACCATTAAAATCGTGTCCTTGGATGATAAATTAGAGGCTTTAAAAGAAGTTGACAATATAACGTATATTAAGATGGACATAGAAGGATCTGAATATGAGGCTCTAAAAGGCAGTATTCGTACTATCAAAAAATATAAGCCGAGATTGGCAGTCAGTATTTATCACAAACCAGAAGACATTTATAAGTTGCCCCTTTTTATAAAAGAAATCTTGCCAGAATACAAATTATATATACGTCATTATAACAAACCGGAACCCCTAGATGTGTCATTGCGCTGTGAATTGGTTTGTTATGCAGTAATTTGAAAAATCAGATATTGATACACTCAATACTTTGAGACCTAAAATGGTACGGAGAAGACACATGTGGAAACTTATGAAGGGGAGAAATGATATGGCGATATTAGATACCCGGCTGAGTGAGCATATAAAGAACCTTATGAAGAGGTATCCGGCTCTAGAACCAGTGCGGGCAAATATTCTCGAAGCCTATTTCATTATGGAAAATTGTTACGCAAATGGTGGAAAGCTGTTGATTGCCG
>JAVBJY010000210.1:0-4689 GCA_031546735.1 Eubacteriales bacterium | reverse complement strand
CGCACTGGAAATTTTATTAATATTGGCATTTGAAGTCAGCATAATGGCTCTTACATTCGGGTCAGCTTCTCGAATTTTTTTTAGACATCCGATGCCATCTAAAATTGGCATGGTGATGTCGAGCAGAACAAGATCTGGCTTACATTTAAAATATTGGTCATACCCTTCTAAACCGTTTTTTGCTTCTACGATTTCGTAACCGCTTTCTAACAGCATGTGTCTTACCACTGCGCGTGTCGTGGTAGAATCGTCTATTAATAGTATCTTTTTCATTGTAACGCCCCTATCCGAAATTATAATTCTCAAATGTATACTCTTTGCCAGAAATAACGAAAAAACTGATCGGCTCAGAATGAACCGTGTAATCCAATTTGTAGATGGCGTTGGACGTAAGCATCACATTCTCTAGTGGTTGTGCCAGCTCAAGGTCGAAGACTATGCTATACTTTCCTGTACAAACGCCGTTTATGTTGTTTAATATCTCGCATAAGAAATCGATTTGTTCTGCCTCGGTGTCAAAAGAAAGTCGAACGACTTCTCGCGATTTGTCCTCATAGCAGAAGATTTTAACCAAATGACTTACGGTTTCTAAGTTTGTGCAAATACCCAACAGAAAAGTACATGCCTCGGATACAAGTTGTTGGTATACGAGCAAGCGGGACGGTAGCTGTGGGGGCGTAGAACACCCATCGTACGTCGCCGACGTGTCAAAATAATTTTTTAGCCGTACCAATACTGTTTGGGCATAGCTTTCCACAAAAACAGGGATCAATTCCTCTATGTTTTCTGGCAGGTGCACTACATTTTCTTCAAATGTATGGTTAGTCAAATAAAGCAGTAGCGTATCTGCGAGCATACGCTTATCCATAAACGAAAAATTGCAGATGATCTGGGCATCCACAAAATCGTTTGCCTGATGGTGGACTAAGAACTGCTGACATTGATATTCGTCTGCAAAGCCTAATTCTTCAATGACGCCGAGGAAGGTTTGGGTCATGGAGGCGTAGAATCGTTCCTTCACTTGCTGTATCTGCTCGATTGACAGATTAAAAAAGAAGAAGCATAAAAAATCATAATTGGGTTTATACACCTTTGGCGCACTGTTAATCTTTTTGATTTGCTCGGTGGTCAGCAAATTTTCAGTATGTAGATAGTCTAAAAAGTTATGGGACAACATAATCACTCCTTGTCACAAAATGTATATAGGATGTGTACTTTAAAGCATAGCGCAATATACTGCTTTTGGTCGAATCCGTTACGCAATATCTATCACTATAGTGTAGCACATTTGAAAAAGAATCACTATATTTTTTTATAAGAATTGTAGAATGAAAGATAATTTGCTATACTCTATCATATAAAAAAAGCCGAAGACCAAATGGTCTTTGCAGGATGGGGTGTATAATGGTTCAAATTGATAATAATAAATGTGTGGGTTGTGCTTTATGCGTAGCCGATTGCTTTCTTGGCAACATCGCCGTACAAGAGAAAAAGGCGGTGTCTGGTCACACAAGATGCATGGGGTGTGGGCACTGTATCGCGGTATGTCCGCAGAATGCGATCCAACTAGAACAATACGACATGCAAGAGGTGCAACCGTATGAGAAAGAACAATTTACGATCAGCCCAGATACATTGCTTAATTTTATTAAGTTCAGGCGTTCGGTTCGTCGGTTTACAGAGAAGCCCATTGAGGAGGCGAAGCTCTTAAACATCATAGAAGCGGGGCGGTTTACCCAGACAGGAAGCAATAGCCAGGCCGTGTCTTATATTGTCGTCAAAAACGATATTCCTCAGCTGTTGTCTCTTGCCTTTGAAACACTGCACCATATGGCGCAGACCATTTTGAGCGATACCGGGGCGCGCCATCCAATGAGCATCAATTATGCCAATATGTGGATGAAGATGTACGCTTCGTATATCGAAAACCCAGAAGCGCCAACCAGTTTGTTTTTTAATTCGCAAGCGCTCATACTGATTGTGTCCGAATCACAGGTGGATGGTGCATTGGCGGCGTCGAATATGGAGCTGATGGCAAATGCAGAGGGGCTTGGCACGTTTTTTAGTGGCTTTTTTGTGAGAGCCGCCAGCGGAAACCAAAAGATAAAAACCTTCTTGAACATAGATAGCGCCCAAGAAGTCGTTGCTTGTATGGTGTTGGGCTACCCAGACGTTACCTATTTGCGTACTGTGCCGAGAAAAAAAGCTAACGTAAGTTGGAGATAAATACGAAATCATAGGTAGGTGTGAATAGTGAAAGAACAGTTTGAAGAAAACAGACAAAAGATATATAGTGGGCTTGCAGGCGATTGGGTGCTTGTTTTGTTTGCCGGGAAGGCACCCGTGCAGATTGGGGACGAAGCTTACGACTTCTCTCCAGAACGAAATTTTTATTATATGACAGGCATCGATAGTGAAGAGCTCATTTTGTTCGTATACAAATGCCAAGGTGAGATCACAGAAAATCTCTATATTAAACGTGCAGATGAAAAAATGGCGAAATGGGTAGGGCATACCATATCAGCAGATGCGTGTACCCAAAAATCAGGGATCGCCAACGTATACCACTTAGAGGAATTTCATGCCCAATTGGCCAATATACTGTTTGAGAAAAGAATCGATACCGTTTTTTTGAATATCGAAAAAAGAGAATGGGGCGATGAACATTTTTCATTAAGCGCCATTCGATTTGCAGAACAAGTCAAGACATCATACCCATACATCACCATTAAAAATATCTATCATGGGTTTGCCGCCGCCAGAATGTTAAAAGAAGAATGGGACGTAGACAACATCAGACAAGCCATTGCCATCACAAAAGAAGGCGTCCATAGCATGATGCAGAATGCCATGACATGCAAGAAGGAGTACGAGCTAGAGGCATACTTTGACTTCGCATTGAAGCGAAACGGCGTTATGACGAAGGCGTTCGCAACGATTGTGGCGGCAGGGCAAAACGCAACGACGCTTCATTACAGAAATAACAATGGCGCAATCGAAGAGAACGATTTGATTTTGTGTGACTTAGGCGCGCAGTACGACTACTACAAGGCCGATATCACAAGAACAATTCCGGCGCGGGGTCGATTTACAGACCGACAGAAAACCATATATAACATTGTGCTAGGCGGGCAACAAGCTGTCATTGATGCCGTCAAACCAGGTCTTCCGTTTACACGGCTTAACGAGATTTTGAAAGAGCATTACGTGACAGAATTAAAGAAGATCGGCCTCATCACAGAAGAGGCAGAGCTAGACCGCTATTATTATCATGGCGTAAGCCATATGCTAGGGCTTGAGACCCACGACATCGGAAGACGAAACGAAGGCGTGTTGAAAGAAGGCATGGTCTTTACAGTGGAGCCGGGCTTATATATTGCGGAAGAAAAAATCGGAATCAGAATCGAAGATGACATACTGGTAACAGCTACAGGCTGTGAGGTGCTCTCAAAAGAGATTATCAAATCGGTTGCGGAAATAGAAAACATGATGCAAGCTGAATAAAAAAATGTAAAAAGCGGCACAAGACCTTTAAGGCAAAGGTTTTGTGCCGCTTTTTAGATAGCGCTTTCATTTACTTCACTCGCTATAAAAAATGAGCATAATCAAAAATAAAAAAAGTGCGTCCGAAGTATTCTGTTTGGGAGCAACCTTTGGGATTGTATCATGCATGGCAGACGAAGCAGTGTCCATATTTTTTCTGAACGGTTCTGGTATGTCATCCAGACAATTTTTTGTTTTCAAATCAATCCCTCCAATCGTTTTATACAATATATTCTAGGCATATTTATTTTATGCAATATATCCACGGACTGATGCCAAAATGAATCGCAACGCAATTAAAAAATCATTTGTCTAAATAATTAAAATATTTGAATAATAAAATATGCGTAAAATCGCACACACAAAAGTAAAGAATGAATTTATTTTATTAAAAAAAGCCAATTTTCAAATTGTAATGTTGACAGGAGAATCGATATTGTTTACAATAAATACTATATAAGACATGTGGAACTACATTTTTCTTCCACATGCCTAACCATAATCAAGAAGGGGTGAGAGTTTATGTTTGTTTTTAATGGAAAAACCAATTTGCTCGAAAGAGACGAGCGTACATATGAATTGCATGATGTGAAAGAACCCAATTTATATCGCAATTTGTTTTCCTATGGAGAGGTTCCGAAGGTCGCCTTTAATCACAGAATTGTTCCGATCGACATGCCGGAAGAAATTTGGATTACAGATACAACCTTTAGAGACGGCCAACAATCCAGAGAACCCTACACCGTCGAACAAATCTTACATGTGTTTAAGCTACTAAACAAATTGAGCGGTCCCAAAGGTGTCATCCGTCAAAGCGAGTTCTTTTTGTACTCTAAAAAAGACCAAGATGCGGTGTACAAATGCCTAGAGCAGGGCTACGAATTTCCAGAGGTCACAACATGGATTCGAGCCTCCAAAAAAGATTTTGAACTTGTCAAATCGGTCGGCATCAAAGAAACAGGCATTCTCGTCAGCTGTTCCGATTATCACATATTTCATAAGATGAATATGACGAGACGTCAAATTATCGATCATTATTTGGCTGTAATTCGCGAATGCATAGACAAAGGCATCAGACCGCGCTGTCATTTTGAAGACATCACCCGCGCCGATTTTTATGGATTTGTCGTTCCGTTTGCGGCCGAG
>JAVBJY010000016.1:0-9938 GCA_031546735.1 Eubacteriales bacterium | reverse complement strand
ATTCTTTTTGCACTTTGTCGATTTTTATTTTTGATTTTAATGCAATGTCGGCTTGGATTTTTAACAGTTCGTTTTCGTGGTTGAGCAACGAGATGAGCAGTTCAAGCCGTAGGAACGGATTGGTCTCTTCTAATAGACGTTGCTTGTCGGTGAAGGTGATATTCGCCTTAGACGCGATCAAATTGGTCAGCGTATCAGGCGCATCAGACGACAGGATCGCCAAAATGACATCGGGTGGCAATTTTCCGCTCAGGTTTGCGTAGGTTTCAAACTCGTCAGACAACAGGCGCATCAATGCCTCTTCCCGCAAGGGGTCGTCTTCTACCTCGGCTTCGGGCAGCTTGCCCACCTTCACGCGATAAAAGGGGGTCTCGCCTAAGATTTCTATGATTTGGGAACGCTCGATGCCTTCGGCGATCACGCGAACCAAGTTGCCGGGGAATTTCAGAAGCTGTTTGATATTGGCGATCGTTCCAATTTTGTTTAATTCGGTTTTCAGGGGTTCTTCTATAGAAGGGTCGATTTGAGAGGTTATGTATATGGGTTGGTTATTTTCTAGCGCATATTCGAGCGCTTCCAATGATTTCTTTCGCACCACATCAAACGTAATGGATGTGTCTGGGAAAAGAACCATACCTCTAAGCGCAATACAAGGCATTTCTATTTTTTCGTAATCCATGGGTATCACCTTTATCTATTTTTTGGATAGAGCGGGTGCGCACACTTCGCACCCATCCTATCCGATTGTTTTCAATTATACATAATATCATAAGAAGTTACTATAGCTTTGTATGAAATTATCCAATAAATTGTTGTGTCCAGTAGGTTGTGCCGCCACTAGAGGTTACATAGCCGACACCGAGTTGGGTATACGCTGGGTTCATGATGTTTTTGCGGTGACCTTCTGAGTTCATCCACGCTTGCATAACAGATTCTGGTGTACGTTGACCTTTGGCAATGTTTTCGCCGGCTGTTTTATACTTGATGCCAAATTTGGCCATCATGTCAAATGGGCTACCATAGGTTGGTGACTGGTGATCAAAATAATTTTTGTCACGCATGTCTTCTGATTTGATACGGGCTACGTTTGCAAGGGATGCGTTGTTTGTCAATTTACCTAACCCTTGTTTCGCACGTTCTGCATTGACAAGAGAAAGGACTTGCGCTTCAAAACCGCTGGCAGGTGCTTTTGATTGGGTACCTGTAAGGGTTGGTGTTACCGGTTTTGCTTGTGGATTGTAGTTTTGGCAACGAGATGCGCCGATGTCGGTTTGATCAACTGGCACATTGATTTGGTCACCTGGATAAATTAAATTTGGGTCTGCCAATTGCTTGTTTGCATCGATTGTGTCTAGCAGATTCACCTTGTACTTATTTGATATAATAAAAAGAGAATCTCCTTTTTCCACTGTATATGCGTCTGTCTGTGCAAACACTTGCATCGGAACTGCGGCCAACACAAAGAGTGTCGCCATTATTTTTGCCATTCGTTTCATTTAAATGCCTCCTATTAAAAAAGTAGAATAAGTTTTAGGTAAGGAAGCACTGATTAAAATTTTGCGCAAAGATTAATCAATGTTTCCGACGTGCAATCTTATTTTGACCGACAATCAAAAATAAAACCTATAGGAATGATTCCAAAACTGTCAAAAAAATTTTTTTCGTGATTTATCAAACTGTTGTGACAAAAGAGAGGAAAGTATAGTATAATATGACAAAATGTTTTATTAATATGGGAGGTCGTTTGATTGTTTTGGATTGCACGTGGGTATAAGCAACTTTTGTTTATATTTGGAATTTTTTTGATAACGAGTGGGAGTGTGTGCAGTGTGTCTGCCGCATCGTGGTTAAACACGACGTTAGACTACGACGGTTCGTTGCACCCATATAAGGTCGAGGCGGTCGATTTATACGTAAACGGCGTGTACATGAACGATTTGTCCATGCCGCCCATCATACTAGAAAGCACTACGCTTGTACCGGCGCGAGAAGTGTTTGAAGCGTTGGGAGCGTTGGTCGAATGGAAGCCAGAAACGAACCAAGTGATGATTTTGTATGATGCAAAAATTGTCATCTTAACGATAAACGAACTGTCTGCCAACGTGAACGGTGCGCAAATGCCGTTGACAGTTCCGGCTAAAATTATAAACGGCAAAACGATGCTTCCGGTTCGATTTACCTCCGAGGCATTTGGGTTAAACGTCGGTTGGGAAAATGCAACGCGGGTCATCGATATCAGTGAAGGTCAAGCGCAAGCGTCGGCTGCACCTGCGCCCACCGATGGGCCTACGGCACAACCGCCCGCTTCTTACGGCGTGACACAGATTAGCTCGATTCTCGTTCCCGACTGCAACTTAGATCCATATTTTTATATCAATGCCGAGTCGGCCATTTCTTCTTACACAGAAAACACATCGGCAACCGACAATACGTTTACCGTAGACATCACGAATGCCTTGCCGACGTTAAAAACATCTTCGTACACGCTCCCCATGAACAACTTCGTAAATTTTATTACAGCTGAAACGAAAGAAGTCAACGGCACCTATACGACAAAGGTGCGCTTCGAGCTGGCACTGAATACAAGTGCCAAGGCTACGCTGTCAGACGATCGAAAAAAAATTACGCTGTTTTTCAAAAATACAAAATCGCCCGGTGGATCTAGTGCCACAGAGGCGAAACAATTTAATGCGAATTTTTGGTATGACATCACCAACAAAGAAATTGTGATCAACAAATCATGCGGCATCCACATGGATACCACGGCGATTGTGCACACCGATGATTATGCAAACAAAGCCTACACGATCGCGTTTGCAGAAGATGATCAAAAGTTTTTTCCCGATGGCACGTATACGATAGACGATCCTTACATAACCTCTGTAGAGGCTTCTACGAAAAATGGAAAGACACAATTTTTAATTCATGAAAAAACCATCAATCTGTTTGAAATCGATGAAGATGCAAACTATATTTATATTAGAAGAATATCGCCTAAAGATGTGTATGATAAAATTGTCGTCATAGACCCAGGGCATGGTGGCAACGACGTGGGCACGTCCGAGAACGGACTGATTGAAAAAGAAGTAACCCTTGATGTATGCAACCGCCTGATCCAATTGCTTGAAAAAGACGGGCGAATCAAAGTGTACGCAACGAGAACAACCGACGTGTATGTAACACGCCCCGACAGAGCCGCGTTTGGCAACGAGGTCGGTGATTTATTTGTCTCCGTTCACATGAACCAAGCGGATAACAAGAGTGCGGTGGGCACCGAGGTTTACTATTATCCTCATGCCAATGACCGTGCAATCGGGCTTGGATCGGGTGCGCTAGCGGCAACGATGTTAAAAAACATCATCGGCGAAACCGGCGCCCATGACCGGGGCACAAAAGAGTATGACTATGACGTGTTGTCTTTAACCACTGTTCCGGCGGTGTTGTGTGAAATGGGGTTTGTCTCAAACATAACAGAGGCGGCAAGCCTAAGCGACACAAATTATCGTGACAAACTGGCACGTTCTTTATACAAAGGCATTTTGGCCGCTTTCGAAACGTATACGCCGACGCGATGATTTATCTTTTCGTGTTAAAACATAAATAACAATTGAAAACAAAGCGTATTTGAGGTATAGTTAGTATATATGGGTGTCTGTGGTTTTATACTGCGAAATTGTGACGACCCCGCCTACGGGCATGATGAATTATAAAGAGGTGGTGATACATGTATGGGAACTCGAATCGTGATTGTATCCTTTAGCGTTGCGCTTAAAACGACGGTTAAAAGAGAAATGGCACGTTTTGGCGCAGATATTGTGTCCGTAAACAGTATGACAGAGGCATCTGCCCAAATGTCTAACACACAGCCAAATGTCATTCTACTAGACATAGACATTCCGATACAACCAAACGCCTATCTCAAAAATATGGTACAAAAGAACAACGCCCTCATCATTATGACAGGCTCTCAAACGGGTCGGGCGTTTGACTTTTTTCAGTGTGGGCTCAAAGAGTTTTTAATCAAGCCGACTAACTTTAATACAGCCGATGGCAGAGAGTACATAGAGTCGCTCTATGGTCGGGTCAAACAATTTGAGATGACCGTGCCGAAAGTTACCAGTATGTCGGCCATGCTAAACACGGTAGACACAAATGACACCATTATCACAATTGCGTCGTCCACAGGGGGCACCGAGGCCTTGTACCAGATTTTGCCCATGCTTCCCCCTCAAATGCCGCCTATTCTCGTGGTGCAACATATGCCGAAGGTGTTTACGCGGTTGTTTGCAGACAGGCTGGATAAATCTTGCGCATTGACCGTAAAAGAAGCCGAAGACGGAGAATATTTACGAAGAAATACGGTGTTGGTCGCCCCTGGCGATTTTCATATGACATTGATTAAAAAAAACAATAAACTGGCTGTACAATGTAGTGACGGTGAGAAAGTGCACGGCGTGAAGCCAGCCGCGGATGTTTTGTTTAACACAGTGGCCCCTATCATGAAAAACAAAGTCATCGGCGTTATTTTGACGGGAATGGGCTCGGACGGCGCAAAAGGTTTGTATAACATGCGCTTGAACGGGTCTTATAACATCGGGCAAGACAAGGCGTCTTGCGTCGTATATGGTATGCCGAAGGCCGCCCTCGATATAGGTGCGATCGATGTCGAGATGCCCCTTGCCAAGATTCCCGGTTATTTGGTGGAGCTAATGAAGAAGCGGGTAAACCCCCGAACGGGGTTCTAAGGTCTTGCAAATGAACACCTTGGGGAACTTTTATAAGAGTTCCCCAAGCGCCATTGGGCATATGCATCACAAAATAGCGCGATTCAAATTTTCGCAAAAAATATTGACATGTATCATGGCCTATGGTACTATAAATACGACGCAAAGCGCGTCTTTTTTTGTTGTAAAAATTTTATTTAAAGAGAGGTGGAGGCTGTGAGAACAAAAATAACTTTGGCATGTACTGATTGTAAGCAAAGAAATTACAACACGATGAAAGACAAAAAAGGACATCCCGACCGTATGGAGACGAAAAAGTATTGCAGATTTTGCAATAAACACACAGCGCATAGAGAAACCAAATAATTCTCTGGTATACTGACGCGATCGGTATACGATGTGAAAGGAACGTGAATAAACAATATGGAAGAGAACACAAAAAACGAACCTAACAAAATTTCAGAGCCTGCGCACGATGCATCAAAAGACAAAAAGAAAGACGACAATAAAAAAACGTTGAACGATCGGTTTAACGAATACAAAGGTGAGTTTAGAAAAATAGTTTGGCCAAGCAGAAAAGACCTGTATAAACAAACCGTCACCGTCATTGTTATCTCCTTGATTGTAGGCGTTTTGATATTCGGCATGGATACAGTATATGGTTTTGGCTATAGCTGGCTTGTGCAAACGTTTGGTTAAAACTTTTAAAGGATGATTGTATGTCTGAACAAGAAGCAAGATGGTATGTAGTACATACCTACTCAGGTTATGAAAACAAAGTAAAAGCGAATATCGAGAAGATAATCGAAAACCGAAATATGTACGATCAAATTCTTGAAGTTAGTGTTCCCGTACACGACGCAATCGAAATTAAGAACGGCAAAAAAACACAGGTACAACGAAAGGTTTTCCCCGGGTATGTGTTGTTAAAGATGTTTATGAACGATGACACATGGTATGTCGTACGAAACACAAGGGGCGTGACAAGTTTTGTCGGCCCTGGTTCAAAGCCTGTCCCGTTGACAGAGGATGAAGTGTTGAAGATGGGCATAGAGATTGTGTCAGAAACAATCGACATCGCCGAGGGAGATACCGTAAGGGTGGCCACTGGTCCGTTCGAAGATTCTATCGGAATCGTAAAAGAAGTCAACATACACAGGCGTACTGTTGTCGTTCGGTTGTCTATTTTCGGCCGAGAGACCCCATTAGAGCTAGACTTTACACAGGTACAGCGAATGGTGTAAACAGGCGCTTGAGCCAAATCGTCAAGCCGTGGGAGGGAAAGCCCCGCTAAGGAGGAATACAATTTCCTCCAAACACCACATTTTTCAGGAGGTGCCAATATGGCAAAGAAAGTAACAGGTTATATCAAATTACAAATTAACGCAGGCAAAGCAACACCAGCGCCACCGGTAGGCCCAGCACTTGGCCAGCACGGTGTAAATATCATGGGCTTCTGTAAAGAGTTTAATGAAAGAACAACAAGCCAAGTCGGTCTTGTGATCCCAGTCGTGATCACTGTATACCAAGACAAGAGCTATTCTTTCATTACAAAGACGCCACCGGCAGCCGTTTTATTAAAAAAAGCGTGCAATATAGAGTCCGGTTCTAGTTCACCGAAAGCAACAAAAGTTTCAAAAATTTCGGCGGCAGACTTGAGAAAAATCGCAGAAACAAAAATGGTTGACTTGAATGCGGCTACAATTGAAAGTGCCATGAGCATGATCAAAGGTACAGCAAGAAGTATGGGAATCGTAGTAGAAGAATAATATTTTGGTTTTATAAAAGTGGGAGGGACTGTCTCCCGATATTACCACATAAGGAGGAACTAACGTGAAAAGAGGAAAGAAATATTTAGAAAAAGCAAAATTAATCGATAAAAAAGTGCAATACGATTCAGCGGATGCAGTTGATCTTGTCGTGAAGACCGGCGGCGCAAAGTTCGATGAAACAGTAGAAGCACACGTTCGATTAGGAGTAGATAGCAGACATGCCGACCAACAGGTTCGTGGTGCGGTTGTCCTTCCACATGGAACAGGTAAAACTGTTCGCGTATTGGTATTTGCAAAAGGCGATAAAGTGGCAGAAGCACAAAATGCAGGGGCAGAATTTGTCGGCGCAGATGACTTGGTTACAAAAATTCAAAACGAAAACTGGTTTGAATTTGATATCGTAGTGGCAACACCAGACATGATGGGTGTTGTCGGCAAATTGGGTAGAGTGTTAGGTCCAAAAGGCCTTATGCCAAACCCGAAAGCCGGTACGGTAACCATGGACGTAGCGAAGGCCGTGCAAGAAATCAAAGCCGGTAAAATCGAGTATCGTCTTGACAAAACCAATATCATTCACGTTCCGATCGGAAAAATTTCCTTCGGACAAGAAAAGTTATTAGAAAACTTCCAGACTCTCTTGAGTGCAGTTATAAAAGCAAAACCATCTGCGGCAAAAGGTCAATACTTGAAAAGTGTTGTGCTTTCGGCTACAATGGGTCCAAGCGTACGCATCAACACAGCAAAACTATCCGAGTAGATTTTTAGGCTTGACAAATAAGTGAAAATCAAATATACTGCTTCTGGGTTTGCAGTCTGAAGCCCTAAAGCAGTATACCATATGAAATCAAGCCTAAGACAGTGGGTCGCATCTGCGTAAACCCCACCGAGGAAAGATAAATGACCATTGTTTATTTTAACCCTCTCTGTCTGTCGGCAAAGAGGGTTTTTATATTTTGAAAGTTTTTATCGGTTCAGAACTTATTTTTTGAAACAGGAGGTGCAAAAATGGCAAAAGTAGAACAAAAGCAAGTAGTGGTAAACGAAATAAAAGGCAAATTAAAAGATGCGAAGTCAGCAATTTTAGTAGATGCAAGAGGGTTGACTGTTTCACAAGACACAGATCTTCGTAAGAAACTTCGTGAGGCGGGCATCGACTACAAGGTGTACAAAAACACCATGATGACGTTAGCCGTAAAAGATACAACGTTTGAATCTTTAACACAATTCTTCGAAGGCCCCAACGCATTGGCGTTGTCTTATGACGACCCAACCGCAGCGGCTCGTGTAATCAGCAAATTGCAAAAAGATTACAAAAACTTGGAATTCAAAGCAGGCTTACTTGAAGACGTTGTGTATGACGCAGAGGGCATGAAGCTCGTTGCCGAAATACCAACAAAAGACGTTTTATTATCCAAGCTTCTTGGCAGCTTCCAGTCTCCAATGGCATCATTCGCAAGACTTATCAACGCAATCGCGGAGAAAGAATAATTATACTTATAAAATATGGAGGTAATAGAAATGGCGAAATTAACAATTGATGAAATCATCGCAGCAGTGAAGGAACTTACTGTATTAGAACTTAACGATTTGGTAAAAAAAGCAGAAGAAGAGTTTGGTGTATCAGCAGCAGCAGGCGTTGTGGTTGCCGCAACAGCAGCTGTAGAAGTAGAAGAAAAAACTGAATTCGACGTTGAATTAACAGCTGTCGGCGCAGAAAAAATCAAAGTTATCAAGGTTGTAAGAGAAGTAACAGGCCTTGGTCTTAAAGAAGCAAAAGAATTGGTTGACGGCGCACCTAAGGTAGTAAAAGAAGGCGTTTCAAAAGATGACGCTGAAAATACTAAAACCAAACTTGAAGAAGTCGGCGCAACCGTTACATTGAAGTAAGACATATAAACATGCAAAAGAAGGTCACCCGACGTTGGGTGGCTTTTTTTGTATGCTGTCAGCCGAAAATGGTAGTGGCTGTGTTAACGGCAAGAGTCTGCTATTGTTTCTAAATTGTGCTTGACATGGGTCGTGCGTTAAACCTATTATAGAGTATAGTCGGTCTGCATTTGTGCGGGTAAAGACAGGTTTTTAAAGTTGACAAGAGATTCGAAGGGGTGTGTTGATTTGTCTGGTAACGAGCAAGTGATAAATGGGATGATCATTAAAATGGGTGAAACAAAATATACGTTGCCCATTCTATCAATTAAACAATCATTTAAGCCCAATAAAAAGAGTTTATTTACAGATCCGAGCGGAAACGAAATGGTGTATGTACACGAGAAAGTTTATAATATTTTAAGACTGCATGACGTATTCAACGACACCACCGCCATAAAAGAAATCGAAGATGGAATTTTGATCATGTTAGAAAGCAAGGGTAGACGGCTTTGTATGCTTGTAGACGAACTGCTGGGCGAACGGCAAGTGCGCATAAAGCCTTTGCCCCAATATTTTGAGGGTAGCCGTTTTTTAAATGGATGCAATGTATTAGATGATGGTGAGATTAGCCTTGTTTTAGACGTGGCAAGCTTCTTTGACAATATGCCCGGTGTTGCGTTTGAAGACGAGTCGGAACTGGAAGTGCTTGAAGACGAGGAAGCCGTTGATGGTTCGGTCGAAGCAGAAGATACGACCAAGGATAAATACTTCACGTTTGAAGTTTGTGGTGAGGAATATGGCATTGAGATTGCTTTTATCAAAGAGATTGTTGGGATCTGCCCCATTACCAAATTGCCAGAGACACCAGATTATGCCGAGGGCATTGTCAACATCAGAGGCGAAATTATACCCGTGATTAACTTGAGAAAACGATTTTCAAGGCCTTTTAAAGACTATGATGCGGCCTCTTGTATCGTGCTTCTGGAATATCAAGAAGCGGTAATCGGAATCATTGTGGATAAGGTGCGGGAGGTTGCCTTGATACACGAAAATCAAATCGCGCCACCCCCTAACATAAAGCTTAATTATACCAACCAGTTTATAAAGGCCATTGGTAAGGTTGGAGAAGACATAAAGCTTTTGTTAGATTTGGAAAAAACGATCGCTTAGGCACGCAATCAAGTGGTGGGCGCAAAGAAGGATCTGGCAGAGGACAATCTGATTGGTAGCGCTACGCTAAAAAAATAATTTTCAGCATAAAAGACCTGTAAATCTACTATGATTTACAGGTCTTTTATGTTTAAAATTATTTTGAGAATGTAATCGTGGCATCATCTACCACATAACAGCCATGCAACACAACCTCAAAATAAGAGATTGGCACATAGGTGCGTTGATCCTTGCCGATTTCAGGGGCAAATTCTCGTTCATCCTTGCCATACATATTTTTTCCAATGGAAAGGATTTGGGTTTGGTCACCTTTTGTTAGGGTGATGGTTTTGTTGGCACCGTTCCATGTGACCGAATAGCCATAGGCTTGCGCCACTACGGCCAGCGGCACCATGCGGATATT
>JAVBJY010000126.1:0-12578 GCA_031546735.1 Eubacteriales bacterium | reverse complement strand
ATTGAAAACAACAAGATCAGAGCTGTTGTTTGCTATAAAATAGACCGCATCTCTCGCCGCACTGTCGATTTGTTAAATCTTGTGCAACAGATGGAGCAGAAAGGCATCGTATTTACCTCTGTTAGCGACAGAGAATTGGATACAAGCTCGCGAACGGGAAAAATCATGATTTCGTTGTTGAGTGCCATTGCGGAGTTTGAACGGGATATCATCGCGGAGCGTATCACAGACAACATGTACGAACTCGCGAAAGAAGGACGTTGGCTTGGGGGCGAGTGTCCCCTTGGCTATCGTTCTGAAAAAGAAAAACTTGTGATGAACGGAAAAAAGACAAACGTCAATCACCTAACGCCTGTCGAGGAAGAGCAACGCGCCGCCAAAAGGCTTTTTGCGTTATTTTTGCAGACGAGTTCACTCACAGGCACAGCCACGGCGCTAAACAATGAAGGGTATAAAACAAGAAAAGGCAAAGACTTTACATTGGTCGCTGTAAAAAATATCGTGCAGAATCCCGTGTATGCGATTGCCGACGCTGACATGCAACGTTATTTTCGGTCATTCGACGTACCCATCTGGGCCGATGAAACAGACTTCGACGGTGTGCGCGGCATTATGGCCTACAATAAAACCGAACAGATAAAAGAAATGGATACGGATTCAAGGACGCTAGACCCGAAGTACACACAAAAAAATAGTCGTCGCGATATAAAAGATTGGATTATCGCCGTCGGCAAGCACACCGGCATGATCAGCGGGGTAGACTGGATTCGGGCGCAACATCTACTCGCTGAAATATCACAAAATAATTCTGCTCGCCCGAGAGAAGTATCGAAATCACTGTTGTCTGGACTTGTCAGGTGCGCCATATGTGGAAGTAAAATGTTTGTAAGAGCCGAAAGTGGGCGTTACAATGCGGATGAAACGTTGCGTTTTCGGTATATCTGTGACGCCAAGTATCGCAAAAAAGGCGGTTGTGAACGTTCTCCCGACATACAAGGGTATGCGCTTGATAATTTTGTGGTAGAGCAAATCTGTAGCATGCATACAGGTGAAAATGATTTTTACGATGCGCTTCTACATACAAAGAACACGCTACTCTTAAAATCTCATGAAACAGAAAAAGAGCTTGCCACTCTTAAAAAGCGCCTGTCTCAAATTGAAGTTGACATACAAAGCCAAATCATTAATTTGCGAACAGCACCAGAAAGCGTGAAGCCAGTCATTTATACAGATATTGAATTGTTAAACCAAGAACGTAAAGAAAAACAAAACAGGATTGACACAATTTACGAGAACAGACAATCACAGGAAAACCAAATAGAAGACATTGAAAAAGTCAAGCAAACCATACTGGACTTTCCAAGGTTGATCACATTGGTGGATTATGAAGGCAAGCTACAACTGCTTCGCAGGATTTTAGACTGTGTCCTCATCAAGGAGGGTACGGTTCATATATTTCTAAAAGGCACACGTGCCGCGTGTCACACAGAATAGAATAGCATTATCTATACATCTGGCTGCATACGTTGCAAGCTTCGTGCCGCGCCCGACCTTATATGTCGTGATCGCCTTGATCAAGCCGATTGTGCCGACTGAAATAAAATCCTCGTTGTCTTTGTTATAATTAGAGTATTTTTTTGCAATGTGTGCCACCAATCGTAAATTTCTTTCAATCAGAATATTCTTTGCCTCTTCCTTGACCGCCTCTTCGCCCTCCGCATAGTCAAGCAAGTATTTCTCTTCTTCTTCTGGTGTGAGTGGCTGCGGGAACGAGTTGCTCCCCGAGATGTATGACACCATGAAAAAAAATTGCAAAAGACATAAAATTAATCCTGTCAACAAAAAAA
This sequence comes from Eubacteriales bacterium, assembly GCA_031546735.1. Classification (GTDB taxonomy): domain Bacteria; phylum Bacillota; class Clostridia; order Lachnospirales; family JAVBJY01; genus JAVBJY01. Next base: position 10,731 of record JAVBJY010000126.1, on the reverse strand, counting down.
CACCCCCAATCCTCTATCATCCATCTTATGATTTTGGGGGGTGTTTTCGTGCAAGTCTTTTCAGTTTTATTTTCGCGATGGTAAAACTTCAATCCAGTGGTTGTCTGGATCGTTGATAAAATAAATGCCCATGTCGTGATTTTCAAAACAGACGCATCCCATGTCTTTGTGATATGCACGTGTTTCGTCGTAGTCGCCTTCGACCCGCACGCACAAATGCACTTCGTTGTCACCCAGTTCATAGGGCTTCTTCCAGTCTCTTAGCCATGTAAGCTCCAGTGTAAAGTCTGTCTTTTGGTCTGCCAAAAAGACCAGAATAAAAGAGCCGTCTGCCGCTTCTTTTCGTTTGCACTCAGTCAAATTAAGTGCTTTTTTATAAAAATCCAAGCTTTTTTCTAAGTCAAATACGTTAAAGTTATAATGGTCAAATCTTGCTGATACTTCCATATCAAACGCCTCCTCTGGCCTTCTCTATCACAATCTAAAATTCAAATACATCCCCGACGCGTTGGATATTCAAAAAGCCTACGCCTTTTTCCTGCACATAGCCCGAAAACGCCATGGCTTTATCAAAATGGTTCCAAAAGTGCATCGGCGCGAATGTGCGCACCGATACCGCCTGCATAAACTGCTTTGCACCCAACAAATAATCCTTGCCGAGACGCGGATCGGTCGGAAACATAAGCAAGTCAACGGTTGTGATATCCTTTGCAATGTCGTTTAACTCTGTAAGATATGCCTGCTCACACTGGGCGGCCTGTTCGGCGGAATATTCTTCCTTCCAGTGCCAGTTGTTTAAATCCCCTGCGTGAAACAGTGTTTTGCCCTCTGCCTCTATGTAAAAAGAAACACCGATATCGGTAGAGCCATATGCCTTGATGCGAATGTATTCATCTTCGTATGTTTCACCTTTGTCGATAAAGGTCGCCATACCCTCTTGTATCTGTTTTGCAGACTGGATGTCTTTTGAGAAAATGTATTGAATTTGTTTATGGTTGCGCCAATCCAGTATGGCGGGATCAAAATGATCGCCGTGGGCGTGAGACGCAAGCACATAGATTTTTTTTGTAAACTCAGGCGATGCGATTGTCTGTACAAACGCTTGCGCACGCTTCGCTTCACAATCGTCTACAATCATCAAAAACGACTGCCCTTCTATGGCAAATCCACTTTGCCCCAAATACGTGAGCTTCATCTATTTATACCCGTGCTGATTCGGCTTGTAAAAACTGAACCACCGCGCCCATCGCCTCATCCTCATCCGAACCGTCTGTTACCACTGTAACCTCTTGCCCCACCAAAAGACCCAACGAGATAATGCCCATGATGCTTTTTGCATTGATCATTTTTGAATCAATTTTTAACTGAATGGTGGATGCATATTGACTTGCTTTCGAAACAAACAGAGCCGCATGTTTTGCTTCTAAGCTTAGGTTAAGTGTAGCGTTTTGCTCCTTCATATTGTCCCTCTCCTTTTAACGTCTTCGCAATTTCACTGATTTTTTTAAGTCTATGATTAACCCCTGATTTCGTTATAGGGGGAGTCAACATTTCTCCTAGTTCTTTCAAACTGGAGTCGTTACACGAAAGTCTGATTTCTGCCACCTGTTGTAGCTGCTTGGACAAATAGGCAAAGCCGACTGTATCCACGATGTATTGAATATCTTCTACCTGCTTGACCGATGCGGAGACGGTCTTGCCGAGGTTTGCTGTCTCGCAGTTCACAGCACGGTTAATATTGTTTCTGACATCTTTTAATATGCGTACATTTTCTAGTTCCATTAAAGATTCGTGGGCACCGATGATGTTTAGCAAATCGACAATCTGCTCGCCTTCTTTGATGTACAAAACAAAGTACCCTTTTCTCTCAATGATCTTGGCATCCATTTCAAAATGTTTGACAATGCTCTGTAACGCCACGCCATATGCATAACACGTGTTCACAATTTCAAGATGATAATTTTTTTCTGGGTTTGAGATCGAACCGGCACTCAGAAAAGCGCCCCGTATATACGCCCGCTTGCAACACGTACTTCGTACCACAAGGGGGCTTACGTATTTTTGAAACCCGTCTTGCACCTTCACAAAGCCCATCGCCGACAACAAGTTCGTCGTCTTTTGGGGGTGATTCAACAGCAAGGCGTAGGTTTTCTTCTCTTTTAGTTGATGGTTTTTGCGCAACAACACTTCACATCTGACGCCTGTCAGCTTGAACAACAAATCGAAACACTTTTTTGCCACCAACGAATTTTCTGTTTGGATCTTCATGGCGACGCCGTGGGCATTTTGCACAATGGTGCCATTCAAAATGACAATGGCGGTGAGTTCTGCAATGTTACAATGTCTGTCGCTGTTGCTATTTTCGTAAAGTTCTTTTTTGACTTCCGAAGAAAAAGACATCCTTCTATCACCCATATCCATTTGTGTGCTCTAGTGTGCTTTAGTATACTATCTATTCCTGTCCTTTTCAATATCCCGATGATTGATTGTTACACTATGTCCTAATTTTTCAAGGTTTTGATACAACTCATTGGCTAAAGTTACAGAGCGATGTTTGCCCCCTGTGCAACCTATACCAATGACCAGTTGATTTTTGCCTTCGTTGATATAATTTGGTATCAAAAATTGTATCATGTCTTTTAATTTGTCCAAAAATTGCACACTTTCGTCTCGCTCCATGACAAATTTTTTCACAACTTCGTCATTTCCGGTGTGGTACTTCAACTCTTCAATGTAAAATGGATTTTGAATAAACCGCACATCAAACACCAAATCCGAATCATTCGGAATGCCATACTTAAACCCGAACGAAATAACCGTAATCATCAAACTATTAAACTTCTTGTTTTGCAAAAAGATCTCGCCTAGTTTTTCTCGTAGTTCTCTAGTCAGTAGATACGTCGTATCGATGATATAATCTGATTTTTGTTTCACATCTTCTAACAGCTTTCGTTCCTTCATGATGCCTGTGATGAGCCGGTCTCTGCCTGCCAGCGGATGATTTCGTCTGGATTCTTTGTAGCGGTTGAGCAGTACGTCGTCCGACGTCTCTAAAAACAAGATGTCTACTTGATAATCGTCATACAGCTTAATTTCAGACAGATAGGCAAACAGGTCATTAAAGAGCTTGCCCCCCCGTATGTCAATGCCCAACGCGATATTTTTCATATCGCTACCCGGCTTCACACAAAGCTCAATAAACTTCGGAATGAGCGACGGTGGCAAATTGTCTACACAAAAATAGCCCATGTCCTCTAAAAACTTTAACACTGTACTTTTCCCTGCGCCAGACATACCGGTTATAATTAGTATCTTCATGTCTACTCCCCAATATACTTTATTTCTTCCTGTAACTTAATTCCTGATGTTTCGAACACGACGGCTTTCACATGGGCAACCAAACCCAAGACGTCTGCTGCCGTCGCATTGCCCGTGTTGATCACAAAGCCTGCATGTTTTGTGGACACTTGGGCACCGCCCACCGAAAACCCTTGTAGCCCCGCGTCCATAATAAGCTTGCCTGCAAAATACCCTTCTGGTCGTTTAAATGTACTGCCCGCGCTTGGCTTATCCACCGGCTGTTTTTCATTGCGCAGTTGGTTTAAGCGGGTCATTTCCTGCTTGATGTCGTGCGGATCGCCTTCGGTTAGCGCAAGCGTCGCCTCTAGCACGCAAAGACCCTCTTTCTGGATACGGCTCGTTCGATAGTCAAACCCAAGTTCTTCGTTTTGATATGTTTTGATTTCGCCGTGGTCATAGACGCAAACGGTGTCGATGATCTGCTTCATCTCGCCGCCATACGCACCCGCGTTCATACAAACCGCACCACCCATCGTGCCCGGGATGCCCGCCGCAAACGCCATGCCGGCAAGTCCCTTTGTGTAGGCAAAATGAGCGACGGCTGATAACAATGCCCCGCTTTGCGCCTTTACCTTGCCGTCTACACACGCTATGTTGCTAAAATTTTTCGAAAGCGATATAACGACGCCACGAATTCCTTTGTCACCCACAAGCAAGTTGCTTCCATTCCCCATCATAAAAAAAGGGGTCTTTTGTGTGTTGCACAGTTCGATTAACGAACAAACCTCCAAAATAGTAGAGGGGCATGCAAATACATCTGCACAGCCCCCTATTCTGAAAGTTGTGTGCTTCCTCATAGGTTCATCATAAAATAATTTTTCTTTCGGAAAATCATTCTCTAACAATCGTTTGAAGTCGTTCAAAGCTACACTCCCTTTATTATGCCACATCTGTAGACAGATGTTTACGATTCATATTCGTGCCGGCTCATTCTGTCGCTTAACGCCTGCGCCGCATTGTACCCCATTTTCTTTTGCCTAATGTTAATCGCCGCTGACTCGCAGATGAGTGCTAAATTTCTGCCGGGTCTCACGGGGATCGTGTGTGCCACCACATTGTTGCCCAGCACTTCAATATATTCTGCGTGAAGCCCCAAGCGGTCGTATTCTTTTAGTTTATCCCACGTTTCTAGTTTTATGATTAAATCGATGTTTTTTGTCGCCTTTACCGCTTGCACGCCAAACATTTGCTTAATGTTTACGATGCCGATGCCTCGCAGTTCGATAAAATATCGAATCAGCTCGGGGCAACTGCCAATGAGCGTCTCGTGAGATACGCGCTTGATCTCAACCGCGTCGTCTGCCACAAGCCGATGGCCTCTCTTGATGAGTTCGAGGGCTGTTTCGCTTTTTCCGATGCCACTCTCGCCCGTAATCAACACGCCTTCTCCATAGATATCCACCAACACGCCATGCATCGTAAGGCGGGGCGCCAACTGTACCTTTAACCATTTTATGACTTCGCCCATAAAATCAGACGTCGTAAATTCGGTTTGCAAAATGGGCACGTTATTTGCGATGGCATGAAACATCATATCCTCTGGCGGCTCTAAATTTCTGCACATCACCAAACATGGTATTTTGTATTCAAACATTTTTTTAAGCGTTTCATTTCGGAATGCTCTGTCCATTTTTTCCAGATACGTGTACTCCACAATCCCGATGATCTGCAATCGCTCACAATCGAAATAGTCAAAAAAACCAGCCAATTGTAGCGCCGGTCTATTGATCTCGGGGTGCGAAATCATTTTATCTTTTGTCGCTACTTCCTTTGTCAGCAACTTCAAATGGTATGCTTCTATCAACTCATCTAATGGTACTGAAAACATGTGTTGTATCTCCTTGTTTGCTATAATTTTAGTATGCTCTTGATGCGGATCGCCTTGTCTGTAATTTCGATGGCGTCGGTTTCTTCTCCGACCTTAACCAAAATGACGCAGTCGTCTGCCAATGATATCTCTAATTTTTTAAAGGTTGTCTTTTGCAAGTCATTTAGTATTTCTTCTAGCTGAAGCTTTGACAACACTTCTTCCGATCGTATGATTAACTGAAGCTTATCTCTTACAACAGACACTTCTAAATGAACACTCTTAAATTCACCCGTTCCCATCTCAGAATAGACGTGGTCTGTCTCAAATTTGTTGCCTTTGTTCACCATGTATGCGCACTCCCTCCACACGGATTTTTTTATCATGCATACTGTCCTTGGGGTTATATTCCCATGATATCTCAATACCAAGATTTTTTCAACAAAAACTTCAAGATTCATTCAAACGATGGAAGAATTGATAGACCGATGCCGCCGCTTTTTTGTTCATCCCCGGTGCCTCTGCCAATTGCGCCTCGGTTGCTTCTTTTATTTTTTCGATCGTTCCAAAATATTTCATTAGCCCTTTTCGCCGCTCTGCACCGATGCCGTTTACCTCATCCAGCACTGATTTGAGTTGCCCACTATCACGCAGTGTACGATGGTATTCGATTGCAAACCGATGCACTTCGTCTTGTATTCTTGTAATCAGCTTGAATGCCTCTGATGTGGGCTTGAGTGATATTTCCTCGTTTTCGTAGATCAGACCTCTCGTCCTGTGCTTGTCATCTTTGATCATGCCGCACACCGGGATGTTTAGATTAAGCGCCCCCAATGTATGTCTGGCCACCGACACTTGCCCCTTGCCGCCGTCCATAAAAATAATATCTGGCAATTTGTTAAATTTGCCTTCCGATACGTTTTCTTCCATTTCTTTTTTGTAGCGATTGAAGCGCCTTGTGAGCACTTCTTGCATACTGGCATAATCGTTTGGCCCGAAGACGGATTTGATTTTGAATTTTCGATAATCGCTCCGCTTTGGCTTTCCATCTTCAAACACCACCATAGAGCCAACCGACAGCACCCCTTGGGTGTTAGAAATATCGTACGCCTCTATCCGCTCGATCTTCTGCGTGAAGTTGAGCGCCTCTCTGATCTCGTCGACTGCCCCTTTTGTCCGCTCGTTTTCTCGCTTCATGCGCTCGCCAAATTGTTCCAGCGTCACAATGGCGTTCTTCGCCGCCAATTGAACCAGCCGTTCTTTCTCGCCTTTTTGCGGCACTGTAATCGTCACTTTTTGCTCTTTGATCTGCGACAACCACGCCACAATGGCTTCTTTGTCTAGCAGTTCTGTTTGCACCACGATTTCCTTGGGAATGTACGCCGTACCGCTGTAAAATTGTTTCACGAAGTCTGTCATGACTTCCTCTCGTGTCATCAATTCGACGCCGTTTAGCAAGAAATGCTCGCGCCCAATCATCTTGCCCATGCGAATAAAGAAAATTTGCACCAGTGCTTCGCCGTTTGCCCGAGCAAATGCAATGACATCTCGGTCGTCTGTCGAAAGGTTGTCGATCTTTTGGTTTTCATCCAAGTTTTTAAGCGCGATCATTTTATCTCGCAGGTCTGCCGCTTTTTCGTATTCCATGTTCTCGGAGGCGTCTTCCATCTGCTTTGTCAGTTGCGCAAAGATTGCCTCGTGCTTGCCGCTCATAAATTCCATGACAAAATCCACCATCTTGGCGTATTCTTCCTTCGTAATCGAGCCGTTGCACGGTGCTTTGCAGTTGCCGATGTGGTAATTGAGGCACGGACGCTCCCCCGCGTTATTCTCGGATATCTTTTTTTTACACCGCCGCATCGGAACGAGCTTTTGGAGCAGATCCAACGTCTCTTTAACGGCATTCGAACTGGTGTATGGCCCATAATATTTCGCCTTGTCTTTTTCATGACGCCTCGTCATGTACAACCTCGGAAACGGCTCGTTTGTCGTCAGCTTGATGTACGGATACGTTTTGTCATCCTTTAACAAGATGTTATATTTTGGCATATGCTTTTTGATCAAATTGTTTTCAAGTATGAGCGCCTCTACTTCCGTATCGGTGACGATATACTCAAACTCTTTGATGTGCTCTGTCATTGCCTTTACTTTTGGGGCTTGGTTTTCCTTCGACTGGAAATATTGTCTCACCCTATTTTTTAAGTTTTTCGCTTTTCCTACATATATAATTTGTTCGTCACTGTCTTTCATAATATAAACACCGGGTCGATCCGGAAGTTTCTTTAGTTCTTCTGCTATATCAAACATCGCGCCGATGCACCACCTATACTGTCTTAATGTTGCTATTTTTTTGTATTGTAAATGGTCGTTAGAAAACAACTCTTGATGTTAAACGCACTTCGAATCGTTCTGACGGTTCTTTGGGCGTCGCTCTTATCTTCAAAGAAGCCGAACACCGTAGGCCCACTGCCACTCATCAAGCACCCCAACGCCCCATTGTTGCGCATCGTCCGCTTGAGGGTGTCGATAATCGGATATTGGGGAATGGTGACCGTTTCTAACACATTGCAAAGAGAATCACAAATGACTCTCATGTCACTCGTTTTTAGACCGTAAATCATTTTCTCTATATCTGGTCGCTCTTTAATCTTGTCCAAATCGAGCGCAGAAAAAATAGCCGCCGTCGACACATTGATTTTGGGCTTTGCCAGCACGACAAACGACTTCGGGCATGGCGGTAGCCTTGTTAATTTTTCGCCGATGCCTTGGGCTCTGGCCGTTCCACGCATGATGCAATAGGGCACGTCTGCGCCTAGTTCTTTTCCGATGTTTGCCAATTGGTAGTTAGACAACGGCAACTCAAATAAATTTCTCATGCCGACGAGCGTCGCGGCACAATCTGAACTGCCACCCGCAAGCCCCGCCGCAACCGGGATCGACTTCGTGAGCTCGATAAACACCCCATCTTTGATGTTAAACTGCCGAATGAGACGATCTGCCGCTTTATAGGCAAGATTTTTTTCGTTGTTCGGGAGCCATGGAAGGTTGGATACAATTTTAATATCCCCGAAAGGCATCTTTTTTATATACACTGCATCAGATAAATTAACCGTCTGCATCACCATATCAAGCTCGTGGTACCCATCTGGGCGCTTGGATAACGCATCCAGCGTCAAATTGATTTTTGCACGCGCCAACAAATAAACATAATCCATCATTTTATTTTCCTTCTTCACATAAAATACTGTCTCTACTCTATTTTACTCTACTGAAAAAATTATATCAGTTTTTGGTGTTTGTGACAATAAAATATGTCTAAATCCTCCCAATATGTGTTATACTGGTAGTAAAATCGAAAGTGTACGTTCAAATTTAAAAATGGGAGTGATCGCATATGTTTAAAGGAATAGGCGCTTCAGCCGGCATTGCATTCTGCACAGTTTGTCTCATTAAGCCAGAAAAAATCGAATTCGAAACAAAATCTGTAAAAACCCCCACCATCGAGAAGGATCGCGTGCAAACAGCACTACAAAAATTCACCGAGGATACGGCACACCTCGTCGAAAATGTAAGGGCAAATGCGTCTGATGCAGAAGCCGCCATATTAGAAAGTCATATCCTCATCGCAAGTGACCCCGAGATTACAGGTAACATAAACGAAGCCATCGAAAGCGAAGGTCTTACGGCAGAAGCCGCCATAGACAACGTGCTTGAGATGTTTAAAAATATTTTCGCGTCTATGGACGACGAATTGTTAAGCCAACGGGCGTCCGATTTGGTTGATATCAAAGAACGGCTGTTGCGCATTTTGACCGGTTCGAACGCCGCGTCTGTTTCCGACTTGACCCACGATGCCATACTGGTCATTCATGATTTGACGCCATCTGATACAGGGCAAATGAACAAGGCGCTAGTCAAGGGGATCATCACCGAAGTCGGCGGCTACACCTCCCACTCTGCCATTATTTCGAGAGCCATGGAGATTCCTGCTGTTTTGGGCGTCGACAACGCCCTCAACCTTCTGAACGATGGTGATGTTGTGCTGATGAACGGCGCAACCGGCGAAATCACCGTGAACCCCTCCGCCGAAGAAATCGAGCGTGCCAACACCCTCCTTGCTGGGCAACTGCAAGAGAAAAAAGAACTGGAAGCCTACATCGGCAAACCCTCTGTGACTGCCGACAACATACAGGTAGAACTTGTCGCCAACATAGGCTCTGCTAAAGATTTAGAAAGTGTGCTTAAAAACGATGCCGAAGGGATCGGCTTATTTCGCACAGAGTTTTTGTTTATGGACAGAACGACGGCTCCGAGCGAAGAAGAGCAGTTTCTCGTATACAAAGAAGTAGCCGAGACAATGCAAAACAAACCCGTAATCATTCGTACCCTCGACATCGGGGGCGATAAAGAAGTGCCCTACTTACATCTTGAAAAAGAAGACAATCCGTTTTTGGGCTACCGCGCCATCCGTCTTTGCCTTGATCAAAAAGACATTTTTAAAATTCAAATCAGGGCCATCTTGCGGGCAAGTGCGTTCGGCCATATCAAAATCATGATTCCTATGATTAGCACCGTGACCGAACTGCGGGCGGCGAAAGCGTTTATCGACGATGTGAAAGCCGAATTAAAGGGGGAAGGCGTCGCCTATAACGCCGCGATCGAAGTGGGCATTATGGTTGAAACACCGGCCGCCGTTGCCATTGCAGATATTTTAGCCGCCGAAAGTAGCTTCTTCTCCATCGGCACAAACGATTTGACCCAATATACAATGGCCGTAGACCGTGGCAACAAAAAAGTGGCCTATCTCTATTCAACCTTTGACCCTGCCGTCATTCGAAACATCGAGACGGTGATCCGTGCCGCTAAAAAAGAGGGCATAATGGTAGGCATGTGTGGCGAAGCCGCTTCCGACCCTTTGCTGTTGCCGTTTCTATTGGCGGCGGGGCTTGACGAATTTAGCATGACCGCTGTCAATATTTTAAAAACAAGAAGACTACTTGCAAACTACACCGTATCGCAGTTAAAAGAAAAACTGGCGACTATCCTCTCTCTAAAAACAACCGACGAGGTTGTCGCGTTCCTCTCAAGTCTATAACACGGTTTTTGTATTGGAGTTGATTGCTATGCATAGACACAAAAAAAATTTTTACACAAAGGACGGTCGGCGCATGTTACTGCCGATCTGCCTTTTGTTTTTGATGATGTTGATTTTCTTGACCGCAATGGCGTTTCCAATTTCTGGTGTTCATCCGCCTGTCGGCTCCATCCCCTTCACCCAAGCGCAACAAGATTGGATCGCCCAAAACAGGGACAAAACATTCTCGTTTGAATACACCGATATCAACAATCCGCTTTACTTTCGTTATGGCAACACATACTGCGGCTTTTTAAAAGACATCTTGTCCATATTTGAAGAGCAGACCGGGGTACATATCAATATCTCCACCAATGGCGACATCAATGCCATCGCAAAAAAGCTAGAGAATCAGTCGATTATCGGCTCTTTTTCAGAGTACCAAAGAGATAAAACCAATTACACCGAGAACAACCTTTTGTTTGACTGT
>JAVBJY010000075.1:0-3983 GCA_031546735.1 Eubacteriales bacterium | reverse complement strand
AATTTCTGCCACGAGTTCGGAAGGTTCTGCGGTTCGATAGTTTAAAACGATATTATAGTGTTCTGCTGCAAATTGAAGGGCAATCGCCCTTCCGATTCCCTTTGCCGCACCGGTTACAATCACTGTTTTAGCATTCGTCTCCAGTTATCCCAAGTCCTTTACATGTTTTTTCAAATGATTTGATGTCTTCGACATTCAAGATCGTAACGTCTTTGTTTATTTTTTTAACAAACGAGGACAACGTTTTGGAAGGGCCAAGCTCGATGAACGTATCAACGCCAAGGGCAAGAAGTGTTTGGATACTATCCTCCCATTTAACAGGGCTCATCACTTGTTGCATCAATGTTTGCTTCACATCGTCTTTCAACTGTATGCAGTCGCCTGTCAAGTTCGTCAAGACCGGAATCTTCATGTCATGTATTTCGATTTTATCTAGTTCTTCGCCTAATTTTACCGAGGCGGGCTCTAAAAGCTTTGTGTGGAACGCGCCACTCACATTCAGACGAATGACACGCTTTGCACCCTTTTCGGAGGCACGCTTTTCTGCTTCCTCTACTGCTTCTTTTACACCAGCGATCACAATTTGACCGGGTGCGTTGTAGTTAGAGGCACATATAAACCCAATATGTAAAGATTGCTCGCAAACTTCATTTACCACATCGCGGTCCAGACCCATGATGGCACTCATCGCACCAACGCCGTCTGGCACTGCCTCTGTCATAAATTTTCCTCTTTTTCGTACAAGCGGCACAGCATCTTCAAATGCAAGCACGCCCCCCGCCACAAGCGCCGTATATTCGCCGAGGCTAAGCCCCAACACGTAATCTGGCATAATTCCTTGTGCCATCAACAACTTCATGCAGGCCACGCTCGTTGTCAAAAGTGCAGGCTGTGTGAATTCTGTTTTGTTCAACAGATCGTTTTCTGCAAAACAAAGAGAGGTTACGCTAAAATCCAGTAGTGCGTCTGCTGTGTCATATACTTGTTTGCAGATCGGAAATTGATCATATAATTCTTTGCCCATGCCCACATATTGTGCGCCTTGGCCACTAAACATAAATGCGATTTTCATTGGGTGTCCCTTTATTTGACAAGCTTGTCAAAGCCCTCTATAAATTCTTTGATGATGTCTGCACAAGATTGTTCTTCTTTTACAAGGCCTGCGATTTGTCCGACCATGACCGAACCAAAGTCTATATCGCCTTGTATGGCCGATTTTTGCAGTGCGCCGCGACCAAGTAGTTCGAATTGATCTATATTAGGGTTTTCTTTGCCCGTTTCTTCCTTCTCGAATTTTTCTAGTTGTCTTGTTAGCTTGTTTCTTAACACGCGCACCGGATGACCTGTGATTTGCCCCGTAATGGTTGTGTCAATGTCTTTTGCTTTTAAGACAGAATTTTTATAATTTTGGTGGACGGTACATTCTTTTGCAACCAAAAATCGGGTGCCGATCTGCACGCCTTTTGCGCCGAGCATAAACGCCGCCGCAACACCTCTATAATCACCAATGCCACCCGCCGCAATGACTGGAATCGAAACTGCATCCACCACTTGTGGCACCAGAGACATGGTTGTTAATTTGCCAATATGCCCGCCTGATTCCATGCCTTCGGCAATAACGGCGTCAACGCCTGTTTTTTCCATGCGTTTGGCAAGCGCCACACTGGGCACAACAGGGATACACTTGATGCCGTGTTTTTTAAAGGCCTCCATATATCTGTCTGGATTGCCTGCGCCTGTCGTCACAACTTTTACATTTTCTTCACATACAAGCTGTACAATGTCGTCTACAAACGGCGACAACAGCATTACATTTACGCCAAAGGGCTGATCTGTCAATTCTTTTGCTTTTCTGATTTGTTCTCTCACAGCATCTACAGGGGCGTTTCCGGCGGCAATAATACCTAAGCCTCCGGCATTAGACACAGCGCTCGCCAAAGATGCATCGGCTATCCACGCCATACCACCTTGTATAATCGGATACTTGATATTCAATATACTGCATAATTCTGAATTCATTTCGTCAACCACCTGCTTGTAAGTATAGTATAACAAGGCACGGATTTTTACGGACTTGTGTTATGCTCATCCGTTAAAATCCGTGCGAAAATTGTGTTTGCCAGTTCTTATTCGTTTGCAGCTTCTACAAATTTAACTGCGTCTGAAACGGTCTTGATGCCTTCTGCGTCTTCGATTTTGATATCAAATTCATCTTCGATGTCGTTGATGATTTGAAACAAATCCAAAGAGTCTGCGTCAAGATCTTCTCTGAAGCTTGTTTCCATGTTGATCTCGTCTGTGTCTTTACCCAATTGCTCTGCGATTATTTCTCTGATTTTCTCGAATACCATTTTTATTTCCTCCTAAGATTTTTTAAATTTCTATTAAAATTGAACCCCATGTTAACCCACCGCCGAAACCCGACAAAACAATCTTGTCATTTGGAAGCAAAAGACCATTTTCGTACATTTCGGAGAGGGCAATCGGGATACTTGCAGCGGAAGTGTTGCCGTATTTCTCAATGTTCATGTAAAACTTATCCACACCTAACTTGAGTTTCTTTGCAATTGCTTCTGTAATTCTATGGTTTGCCTGATGTGGCACAATGTACCGAATGTCATCACAGGTTAGATTGGCTTTTTGGAGCAAGGTTACGATGCTCTCGGGTACTTTCCTTGACGCGAAAGCAAAAATCTCTCGTCCGTCCATTTTCACATAAAAATCGGCGTGGTTCGCCATGTGGGCTGTGCCATAGGAAGGGACAAGACTGCCTGCTGTTAATGTATGACCCATACTACCATCACTATGTAAATCTTCCGAAAGTATGCCACCTTTATCTGCGGCACCAAGCAGAACACCACCGGCACCGTCACCGAACAGGATGCACGTCCCTCTATCTTCCCAGTCGACAATTTTTGAAGTTGTCTCGCCGCCCACCACGAGTACATTTTTATAAACACCCGCTTGTATAAACTTGTCGGCAACAGAAAGAGCATATATAAAACCAGAACATGCGGCGCTGATATCAAATGCAAGTGCATTGGTTGCCCCAATTTTATGTTGCACGAGGCATGCGGTGGAAGGGGTCAGGTAATCGGGCGTCATGGTGGCGACGATGAGCAGATCGATCGCCAGTGGATCCGTATTGGATTTTTGTAGAATAGAGCGACAAGCGTTTGCGCATAGATCGGAGGTGTTTTCATTCTTTGAGATAAACCTACTACCAATGCCCGTGCGAGAGCGAATCCATTCGTCTGTGCTGTCAATTGTTTTGCACAACTCTTCATTTGAAACATATGTATCCGGTGTATACGCACCAAACATTTTTATTTTCGACTTTATCATGGTTATTCCTCTAATTTCCTAAATTATATTGAACCACAAGAAATTTATTCAGTTTGGCAAGTGCTTGTTCTAGTATATTTTCTTCCTCTGGTGTAAGGCCGTCGATGACTTCCTGCACCATGTCGTTATGGAATTTTTGATGCAACCGAAACAAAACGCGACCCTTTCTCGTAAGAGAAATTTTGACGACACGCCGATCGGCTTCACACCGATTTCTCGCCACATAATCTTTTTTAACAAGATTGTTGATGGCAACCGTTAATGTGCCGACTGTGATGCCAAGTTTCTTTGCGATATCGCCCATGGCCTTTTGCGTGTACATGCCAATCGCCTCGATGGTGTGCATCTCGGTAATCGAAATATCACTGAACGACCCATTCTTGAGGGCTGTTGCCTCGATTTTCATGATGTCATTAAAAATTTCGAGCAGCAGAAAATTAATCGTATTAAAAGTTTTATTCATGATTCAACGCCCCAACCGATTACTTTAAGAAACTTTGATAATCAAAACATTTGATAGGCAAAGTATAGTATGATTGATTCCGTTCGTCAATACTTTATTGAAATTTTTTTATACTCGCTCAATACTTCTGGTTTATATAGCCGTCGATGAGCGACTGCTTTGTTTCGTTTTCAAA
>JAVBJY010000182.1:0-3819 GCA_031546735.1 Eubacteriales bacterium | reverse complement strand
TCTAATATATATTGGTACAGTTCTTTTGAGCCTTCAAAGTTTAGCTTGGGGTGGTTGTCATGGCCCCACCAACCGTCATAGCAGTCGTTGTTTGGCCAGTTTTTGTCATACCATCTAAAATAATCATGGTAGATGCTCGTTTCAGAACGGTATGCCCCAACGGGATAATTTTTAGCCGAGTAAAAATTTTCGCGGTCGAGCCATTTGTTAAAAGCGCCGCAGTGATTGAATACGCCGTCCAGTATGACCTTAATGCCGTTTTGATGAGCCATTTCAATTAATTTGATCATGAGCTGGTTGCTTGCTTCTAGGTTTTCTGTACTGGTCGTACGTTGGATGTATTTTGTAGCAAAACGGTTATTAAATTTTTCGAAGTAGAGGGATTCGCCGCCGTCGTTTACGATGACGCCGTAGTGGGGGTCTACATAGTCGTAGTCTTGTGTGTCATATTTATGGTTGCTTGGAGAAACGAAAATAGGGTTAAAATAAATGACATCGATACCCAACTCTTTTAGATAGCCCATTTTGTCCATCACGCCTTGCAAATCGCCGCCGTAAAAGTTACAAATGTCTTCGGTGGCCAGTGGGGTGTCCCATGGGTCAATGTGTTTGGCCGCTTTGCCAAGGTAGGCGTACTCGTTATTTACGACGTCGTTTGTCGGGTCGCCGTTATAAAATCTGTCTACGTAGATTTGATAGATTACAGCACCTCGCGCCCATTCAGGCACTTCGAAGTCAGGCAGGATGGTAAAGTTATAATCGGTGTCAAGTGAAATGGTGACGCCTTGCTTATTATAATAGTAGGTTTTTTTGTTTTTTGTTATTTTAAAATAATAGCGAACTCGTTTGGAAAGCCCCGGTATTTCACCGGTATAATAATCGAAGAACTCATCATGAGAAGTTTTTTGAAGGGGGATCGTTTGGTCATCATAGACAATGTAAGCGCTGTCAATGTTGCCTATCGCGGTGCGGAGTTTGACTGTCGATGCCTCAGATCCTTTCGGTTCTAGCGGCGTCCTGTAGTTGGTTGTTTCATCTGAAAATATAGCCTCTATATTTAAGTAGTCGGCGTCAAATTGGGAAAACAACAATAAGGCTTGTTTGTATAGATAGCCCGGTTGGGTTGCCATACAATCATACCTCCTTCCATCAGAAAAAATTGTAGGGTGTGTTACTGCGTCACGCAGTACATATAAGTGAAATCATCACAATGTATTTATCCATTAAGCAGTATACCACAATTTACAAGATTTAAAAAGAAAATTTGGAAAGTATGCCAAACATTATGATAGACAAAACAAAAAACCGCGCATGCGCACGGTTTTCTTGCGGTTCTATGGGTGACACTATACAATACGCGCCAAGTCTGTGTCGTCTAATGTTTCTTTTTCGAGCAATTGTACGGCAATCATCTCTAACTTCTCTTGATTTGAGGCAAGTATTCGTTTGGTCTCGGTGTAGAGCATCTCCGCGATCTGGGCACATTCATCATACACAGATTTTTTTTCTTCCGAAAACATGCCCATGTTTAAAAGGCTGTCACCGTTTTTGCCCATGCCGTATTTTTCTACAGAGTCTTTAATCAGAGTCGTCGCCTTTTCAATATCATTCGATGCGCCGGTTGTAATATACTCGGCACCAAATATCATTTCCTCGGCGGCACGCCCACCATAGCTAATCATGACTTGCGCCTGTATTTCCTTTTTCGTGTGGTACATTTTGTCTTCGGGGATGTTGACACAAAACCCGCCAGCCCCTTTTGTACTGGGGATAATCGTAATCTTTGGGATTTTGTTTTCGGGTGCGACAAGTTTGGTCACGAGTGCATGCCCTGCCTCATGATAGGCGGTCACCTTTCTGTCCTTTTCCCGTATGTTCGAGCGGTCTTTTTTCTCGCTACCTGCGATAACCGTATAATAGGCTTTCTCTATGTCTTCTTGATCAATGACGTCTTGCTCTTTTTTTGCGGCGATGATGGCTGCTTCATTTAATAAATTTTCAAGCATGGCACCGCTAAAATATACCGTTTGCACGGCAAGTCTGTTGATATCTACGTCAGATGCAAGCGGTTTGTCCTTCGCATGGATTTGTAATATTTTTTCACGTCCCGCCACGTCGGGCAAGCTGATTTCGACCTGTCGGTCAAATCGACCCGGACGCAGAAGCGCCTCGTCTAAGATTTCAATTCGGTTTGTCGCCGCAATGACCACGATGCCGTCTTTTCCAGAAAATCCTGACATCTCGGTGAGCAATGCGTTTAACGTTTGGTCGCGTTCGTCATTGCCGCCGGTAGGGGAGGCGCTTCGCCTTTTGCCTATGGCGTCAATCTCATCGATAAAGATTACCGCTTTGCCGCTTTCACGCGCTTTTTTAAACAGCTCACGGATTCTCGCCGCGCCCACACCCACATACATCTGCACAAAATCGCAACCGGATACGGCTTAAAATGGTACATCCGCCTCGCCTGCGATCGCTTTTGCCATTAACGTCTTACCCGTACCCGGCGAGCCGTAAAAGATAACGCCTTTCGGCATACGTGCGCCATACTTGTCATACTTTTCAGGATTTTTGATAAAGTCAACAATGTCGGATACACTTTCTTTTGCTTCTTCGTTTCCTGCGATGCTGTTGAAGTCGATGCCGATTTTTTTGTCCTCTGCCAGCTCAGATACGCCCATCGACATGGCCAATTTGTTTTTATTTGTTGTACGATGAAACATAAAAATAAGTGCGCCGATAAAGACAAGACTAAAGCAAGATTGTGCTACTGATTGACCAGACAAAGCATTCCCTTCTTTAACATGGACACCGTTAAGAAGTAATAGTTCTTTAAAATTGGCATTGCGAGGATTATCTGTAACATAATGTCGTTTGTCATCTTTTAACGTAACCTCCATCTTCGCCCCGTTGGTCAGTAAAATTTCAGACACCTTGTCATCGTGCATGTACGTCATAAATTGCGTGTATGGGATATATTGCTTTTGGTTGTTTTTCGAAACCGCACTGCCCACAACGAGTATCGTTAAAAATGCAAGTAGGCCGATTGTACCGGCGATTGTTCGTTTTGTCATTGACCTAACCCCCTCATGAAACCTATTATAGCGGAGTTCGTCCGAAACCGCCAATGCAAGTTATGGTAGTACACAGCAAGCACGAGGGATTAGACATGTTCATTTGCGGGCGGGCGTCAAATACGCAAGTGAACTTGCGCGCTGGAGCGGATAAGACGTTTTTTATCTTAAACGACCTTGCGTATTATCATGAAACATAGTAAAATATGCATAAAATGGAAAAGCTAAACCATATCAGATAAAGCAGATCAGAAATATTATTGTCAAATATAAGCTAGGGGGTAAGCTGGATGTATAAATATGAAATCATAATATATTGGAGTGTAGATGATAGTTCATATATAGCCGAAGTTCCTGAACTGCCTGGTTGTGTTGCGGATGGAAGTTCACAAAAAGAAGTGCTTGAGAATATTGAGATTGTTATAAGTGAATGGATTGAAACCGCTAGATCACTTGGTCGTAAGGTTCCTGAACCTAGAGGAAGATTGCAGTTTGCTTAAAATCATATCGTAATGGGATGAATCTCGTTTCAGATCTCTTTAGTAGAATAGAAAAAAAGAGAAAACCGTGGGTAAGTATAGCCCCCACGGTTTTCTCTTTTTTTCTATTTACCCAACATCAGGTCTGTACATTCTTATTGATTTAGTACATAATATACCATATAATTAAGCATATAGCACAGGAGAGGAAGTGTTTTTATGAGCGCAGTCAATGTAACAGTTCCTGTTGACGAAGAAACAAAGAAAGA
>JAVBJY010000069.1:0-14131 GCA_031546735.1 Eubacteriales bacterium | reverse complement strand
TTGATTGCACTTGAAATGTTGGCGACCAAGAAAGACCGTGTGCCCACAAGAAAACACAGCACATTAGAATTTTAAGGGGTGAGACAATGACAAATATACAAGAAGGTTTGATCTGGGCCTTTGCGGGCATGATTGCTACTTTTTTGCTATTGGGCGGCATCTCCTTCATTCCCTCTCTGTTTCAACATACGTTTAAGCGAGAGGACGCCGTGCCAGTGGAAGGCCAGGCAGACCACGAAGACGGACAGGCGCCTGACGATTTTGAACTAATCGCCGCCATAACAGCCGCCATTGCCATGAGCATTGGCACATCGCCAGATCAGTTGGTGGTGCGTACCTATCACCGGGTAGCGCCGCGAAATGCAGCGAGATAAGATCATACAGTATACACACGAAACCTATACAAAAGGGGATTTATATAATGAAAAATTTTATCGTAACCGTAAATGGCAACACATATGAAGTATCCGTGGAAGAAGTGTCGGGAGCCAGGCGTACGCAAGGGGTGACGCCAAACGGCAATGTAAGGCCAGATGTAACGGCACCCATGCCAACACCGCAGCCCCAGCCAGCATGGCAAGCGCCGACCCCACCGTCTGCACCGATTGCCCCTGCTGAACATGTAGCGCCTAAAATTGCAACCCCTGCCCCACCGGTCACAGGGGCAAGCAAGGTAGCGGCACCGATGCCGGGCGTCATATTGGATATCCCTGTTGCCGTTGGCGATGCCGTAACCGCAAACCAACCTGTCGCCATCCTAGAAGCCATGAAGATGGAAAATGAAATTGTAACCCCTGTGGCGGGCATCGTAGCGGGCATACACGTAAACAAGGGCGACACGGTCAATGCGGGAACGCTCTTGATTTCGATTTCAAAGCAATAGCGTAGTGGTAGTGGTAGTGGTTTTTTTATCAGTTTACTAAAGCATGCATAATTTGATGTATATGAGGAGGTCGTGTGAGATGGCAGAACATCGTACACCCATAAAGATTACAGATACTTCACTTCGTGACGGGCAGCAATCGCTGATCGCGACGAGAATGCGCATAGAAGATATGCAGCCCATCTTACAAAAGATGGATGCGGTTGGGTTTCATTCCATGGAGGTTTGGGGCGGCGCGACATTTGACGCATGCTTACGATTTTTAAGAGAAGACCCGTGGGATAGACTGCGAAAACTCCGTGCCGTGTGCAAACAGACCAAGTTGCAAATGCTGTTGCGAGGGCAAAATATTTTGGGTTATCACAACTATCCCGACGATGTTGTAGAGGCATTTGTGCAAAAGAGTATAGAGAACGGTATTGATATCATCCGCATTTTTGATGCGCTGAACGATGTGCGAAACATAGAGACGGCCGTGAAGGCAACGAAAAAAGCAAAAGGGCATGCCCAACTTTGTATCTCCTATACGTTGAGCGAGGTGCATACGCAAGATTATTTTTTAAAGCTAGCGAAACGGCTTGAAAACATGGGGGCCGATTCCATCTGCATCAAAGATATGGCCGGTCTTTTGGTGCCCTATGAGGCTTACGCCCTTGTAAAGGCGTTAAAACAGGCGGTGAAAGTGCCGATCCAAGTACACACCCATTACACGAGCGGCGTTGCCAGCATGTGCTACATGAAAGCAGTAGAAGCAGGTGCCGATTGCATCGACACCGCCATATCGCCCTTTTCGATGGGCACAAGCCAACCCGCTACAGAAGTAATGGTGGGCACCTTTAAGGGAACGAACTTCGACACAGGGCTAGATCTATCGTTGTTAAAAGAAATTGCCGATTTCTTTCGACCCCTTCGTGAAAAGGCGTTGGAAACGGGCTTGTTAAGCCCAAAGGTGCTGGCTGTGGATATCAATACGCTGTTGTATCAAGTGCCGGGCGGCATGTTGTCTAATCTTGTGTCACAGCTTAAAGAGCAAAACGCCGAGCACCGATACAACGAAGTGTTAGAAGAGATCCCTCGGGTGCGTGCCGATCTAGGCTATCCACCCCTTGTGACGCCGTCTAGCCAAATCGTGGGCACACAAGCTGTGTTAAATGTGCTGATGGGGCAACGCTATAAGATGATTACGAAAGAAACAAAAGACTTGGTCAAAGGCATGTACGGAAAGACACCGGTTCCCATCGCGCCAGATATCCAAAAATTAATTATCGGCAACGAAAAGCCGATTACAGGCAGACCGGCAGATACATTAAAGCCGGGGCTTGCAAACGCCGCCAAGGAAATCGAGGGCTATAAAGAGCAAGAAGAAGATGTACTCAGTTACGCGTTGTTTCCACAAATTGCAGTTGATTTTTTCAAGTTTAGACAGGCGCAGAAGTTTGGCGTTGATCCTACGCTGGCAGATGCAAAGAATATGGTATACCCGATATAGGGTTACTTTCTGGAAGGACGAGGGAGATGTTTGCAGAGAATCTGTTTTTGATTGATACGAAAACGGCAATGGTTATTGTTTTTTGGTACAACTTAGTCGCGATTATAACAAATATGATCTACTGGGCAACCGCCAGAGATAGATCTAAATTTGATGTGCTTAAAAATTTTACCCTAGCGAAACTATTTGTCGCCATGTCGTTTTTTTTGATGATCTACAGAGGCATTTTCCCAGACCTTCTCTCCTTTAATGTAGCAAACTCACTTTTACACTTAGGATTTTATACCGAAATGTTGGCTATTTTTAATATTTTTGGGATAAAACAAAAGCGAACCTCACTCTATCTGATGGTTACCTTATGCCTGTCGGTGATTTTTTATAATACAGCGGTATTTCTAAACCAACCACCTAACATCCGGATCGCGGTTACATCCTTTTGCATATTTATGATCTTGTTGATACCAAGCTTTTCTTTACTTTTCGCCCGTAAATCCAATACTTTCGTCCGGGTATTGGGGTTGTTCTATTTGTTGTTTACGTTCATGATGTTGCCACGTGGGATATACATGTTAAATCATGCCAATGTTACGATTTTTACCAATAGCTTTCCGCAATCTTTAACGTTTTTGTCTCTCATACTGGTTAGTATTCTGGGTAATTCTGTATTTTTATTAATGATGAAGGAAAATGCCGACAGAGCCAATGTCAAGCTCGCATGTACCGATTTTTTAACGAAATTATCAAATCGGTACAACTTTTTATCCCATGCTGAACAGATTTTTGAGTCACATAAGCAAAATGGTTCTTCCTTGGCGGTGCTTTTCTTTGATTTGGATAAATTTAAGGCCGTAAATGACCAGTATGGGCATATGTTTGGCGATACGGTGTTGGTTCGTTTTTCAGATATATTGCGGAACCATCTAAGAGAATGCGATTTGGCCTGTCGATATGGTGGCGAAGAATTTGTCGTTTTGTTGCCCCATGCAGACCAAACAGCCGGACTGGCCTTTGCTGAAGCCATGTTGCATGAGGTGAGCCAAACAAAATTTGATGCGTTTCCTGATTTTAGATTGACAACCAGCATCGGGCTCATCAGCAGAGCGCCTGTAGAATCTGACGTGCTCTCTACATATCTTGAAGCGGCGGATAAGATGCTTTATCAGGCCAAAGAGAATGGAAGGAATCGGATTGAGATTAGTTTATAAGGCCGTGTGCCGTATAACAAAAAATAGAGATCTTGCTTCTATCTGCTAACATTCTGTTGATTTTGCTTTACAGAATCAGAATGTATCATCGTCATAATTTCATCAAACACAAGCGGAAATTCTGTGTATCCGTCTACTCCCAAAAAGTGATTCCCATTATTGACTGTGTGCAGATTTCCATTTAGTATCTGGCTGACATCGGCGGTATATCTATAGTCAACAATTGAATCATCTTGTGAAGCGATAACAGAGCGATGCTCAACCGATTCAATAAGAGGTTGCAAATGGAGCTTCTCATTTGTAAATGAATTTAACTGCGGTAAGTTTTCCAAATTCTCTGTGAAGCCGGAAACTAGAATAATACCGCCCACTTTTTGACCTGAATGATTTCTGCATAAATATCGCAAAAGAGCAATGCAACCAAGACTATGGCAAATAAAATATGTGTGTTCGTCGCATTGTAAAATGTTTTCATCTAAAAATGAATCCCACTCTTCCACAGAAGGTTGATTCGAGTGCGGCATGTCAAATACTGTGACCGCAATATCTTGATCTAAAAGTTTATCCTTTAGCCACGGAAACCAATGTGCAGATGACGAAGCCATATACCCATGAATAATATAGACATGGGTATTTTTTAAATCGTGTCTTATCATTGTATGATTATCTCCCTTCTGGACAAAAATGTCCAACCAAAACGCTACTCATCTTAATTTTGCGGTATAAAAATTTGATTTGAACTTGCTCTTCGCGGGGCATTTTTCGCCGTTCACAAACCACTGACAGGTTTTGCAATCCAGACATGGTTTATGGTTAAAATCCTTTGCCGAGTGTCTCATAAAAGTAGCATCCGCTAAAAATGGTCTTCCATATGCCACAAAATCACATAGACCGTTTTCAATTAAGTATTGCCCACGATGGAGCGTTTGTATGTCGTTTACAACAATAACCGGAATGCTCACAGACTTTTTCACCTGACTGCCTGCGTATACACTATCATTAAATTCGAAATCAACAGGAATTTTGAGCTTTCTATCGACGGGTATGCCGGTCGATATATGAAGCAATTCTACCCCCAACGTTTCCAACGCTTTGGCTGTTGCCACGTCCGTATCAAGATCATCATTCCAACCCATGCGATAAGAAATGATAAAATTATCATCCGTAAATTTCTTTGCATCTTCTAAAATCTCTTTTATAAGGCGTAGTCTTCTGCTTATATCCCCGCTGTAACGATTTTCAAGTCTGTTGGCTTGTGGTGACACAATCATATTCAAAAAAAATCCATGCGCGCCATGTAATTCAATTCCATCACAACCAGAATCCTTACATCTTTTGATTGCTCTCACAAAATCATTTTTTATTTCTTCCAAATCACTTTCTGATCGGTTGCTTATCGTACCCCCTTGGCGAAATGAAGCATCATGGTAGGCAAGTTGTGCAAAGAATTTAATGCCGTTTTTATGGCATTCTTCCGACAATGTTTTTAAATATCCCATATGTGCGTCTGAATAAGCGCCAACGCCGCCACTGACCATCCCCTTTGGTGATACCGAAAGGGACTGGCAAATTATAAGCCCTACGCCCGTGGTTGTCCTACCCAGGTAGTGTTGCAACAATTCTGCACTCATTATTCCATCTTCACTCGAACGGACTCCAAAATTGACCATTGGCGCCATAACAACACGATTTTCGAATGTTACATTTTTTATTTTTATTGGGCTCAAAATTTTCTCCATCTTGTTCCTCCGTTGTACAAACTTTTTTTACTATACTGCTTAAGGGCTGAATTTGAAATATTTTCGCATCAATTCTCAGAATGCTCCAACTGAGATTTGATGCGAAAATATTACTTTGTCCCCTTAAGCGGTATATTGAACTTATGTTGATTTCTATTATAATTGAAGTAAGCAAAAAAGAAAGTACGCACTTTTCTGTAGTATACTTACCGTTAGGAGAGCAAGGTTAAATGGATACATTATGTCGGAATGAACAAGCCCCGTTTGAATACACTCTTTCAATCATCGGAGGGAAATGGAAAATGAGAATTTTATACGAATTGGGGTGTGAATCTACGCTGCGCTATGGCGAATTAAAACGGAACATCTCTTACATTACCCATAAAATGTTGAGCACCCAACTTAAAGAATTGGAAAATGACAGCCTTATCATACGAAAAGAATATCCTCAGGTTCCTCCCAAGGTAGAATATACTTTATCCGAAAAAGGAATGTCGCTACTTCCCATCATTAATGGAATGTGTCAATGGGGCAGAACCTATGGAAACTAAGGAATGGGAAAATAATAACTGTTAAATTTGCGCGCGGATATTTTGCGCAAGACAAGGAAGCAGGTTCCGTTCATAGCGGCGCTATAGGCTGGTTATACTGACGCAGTATGGCATAAAATAGACCGCACCAATTTTTGAATATTCCGTACACCAAAAATGTGCCCTACCGAGGACACATTTTAAAATCGAGTTAATTATGGAAAAGCAACTGACTATTATAATCATAGACATACATCACACATGTGCATAGGACATAAAGATAGTCCGACTGGAGGAAATCAAGCTGTCTTTCTAGCAATTCTAAATAATTAAGTTCGATCCAAATTGGCGAGGGTTCTATTGCTTCTTCTAGCAAGTAGCGAGCTTTTCCAATGTTTTGCAAAATAACCGTATTGCAATCATCTCGGTTGGCAATAAATTTTCGATAGTTTCGTCCCTTTGATTCGCAATTGACTCTCGATTTATAGGTCTTGCCTTTTAGTTCCTCCATGCCGACAGTGCGACTGATATATTCGGCGTCTGGAATGTTGGTCATATGATAAAACGCTTCAATCATTGGATAGTTCAAATACAGTTTACCCATGTCTGAAGACTCGCAAAAATATGCTTGCATTTGCCGTATTTTATCTCTGGTAAACAAGGGGTCTTGGGGATCGAGGTCGAAGATCAGTAAGATGTCTGTATACTTGTCATCAAAAATATATTTTTGAGCAAGATCTTTTTCTCTCGACTTCAATACTTGTAACAAATCCAAAGAATGTTGCGCTATACCATCCGGAAAAAAATCTTGATATAATGTATAAATATTTGTGCAGTAAGAAATAATTTTGTATTTCGCATCAAGCTCTGGGTACATTGCAAAAAGCTTCTGCATCACGATAACATCGGCTTTTTCACCCTCCACTAAGACAAGTATCTTCTTTTGGTTGGCGCTATTCATCAAACTCACCACTGATATACAACTTTTCGAGATTATGCCCTTCGCGAAGTTCCCTGTTTGTAGCGTTTGCAAAAGATACAATCTTTTCTGGCGTGAGTATAAAGTAACAATCCGGACGCATAATTCGGTTAGACAACAGGTTTGTATTGTGCGATGTTAGAATCGTTTGAAATTGCCCCTGCTCCTCCAACATTTCCACAATGGTTTCAGATAGCTCTACATGGTAATAGGCATCAAATTCGTCAATCAATAAAAGTGACAACTCGTTACTCGTTTTGAGCCAGTAGAAAGTGGTATACAAGGCTCTTGTGCCATTGGAAGCTACCTTCAGAAATGGAAGTGGTCTCACTTTATCAAAGTAAAGAACCTTGTCGCCGGACGGGTTTTCTTGGACTGTCAAGCTTTCTTGAATGCCAGCCTTGCTCAAAAAAACTTCAAATTCTTTTAAGTTCTCACCTTCAAAAATGAATTTGGTATAATCTGTGCTATCCGTTTTGTATCCAATGTAGCGGTTTTCATCAAGACTGCGGAACCAGAGCATATGAGAAACAAATCGGACGAGCATTGTCAACAGCATAACGTCTTCCGTTTTTGAATTATTGACTATATACCTTAAAACCGAAAGATTTTTTTCTCTAAATTCGAAGTTTAAAGAAGGGGCATACTCTTTAAGACCTGAAAAATCGCCTTGACCTGCTTGATAATCATAAGAAAAGAGTCTCACATTATCAATGAAGACCTCCTCATACAACAATTCACGGACATCTGCTTTACGATAACTATATGATACTTCCGACTGGCCAAACTGGAATACATAATGAAATTCCGCATACTTTGCATTCTCATCCACGTTCAGATAAAAATCATATACACCTGGTGTTACGTTTTTATCTGTCAAGTGGGTTGTTATATCGAAAAGAGCCAGACCTAAGTTTGTTTTTCCAACAGAATTTTTTCCGTAAACAATCATCTTGTTCAGCAAGTCATTTTTAATGCACTTTGTATTGAATTTGTAATCCCGGACATCGGTGAAGTCCAGAATAATGCTATTTGAAAAATTCTTGAAGCCCATTACTTCAAATCTTTTTAGCATAGAATCACCTCACAGTATCATCAGTATATATGCTTTCGACCCGACAATCAATACTTGCCGTAAAAGAATTACGGATAAAACCATTGTAACCAGATTCCTTATTTTCTACTTATTTTATCCAATGTGTATTGGTCGTTAGCCATCTGCCTATACACTGTTTTCTGGCTTTCGAGTTCTTTCAATGCCACTGTCTTGATTTTTCGTGCGAAAACAAAATAAAGACAAATTGAAAAACCCCGTACTCACACAGGTTTTTCAATTTGTCTTTTTTAATGATATTCGCACTACCGCAACAAGTGCAACAAACTTAGCCGACTCACTTTCCTATACAACAGGCTATGAATCTTGCTATAATTTTTCTCATTGCAGATCGTTTCAGCTATATCAGACAGCCTTCGAAGCGCCCTACTCTCCTCTTCAATCGCCAAGCGCACCCCTCTTGCATACGGAACGATTGTGTTGATTTGTGTTTCGGCGATGCTATGCTCTTTGCCCGCAAACTCGTGATACAACAGGCCAAACGCATGGCTATTGGCAGTGCTTTCGTTGCTGATTTCGTCTAAAATCGTGCGGTCGTCATCAAATTCTGACAAGCCCGCTAAATATCGATAAAATATTGAAGCATTTCGCTCATCCTGCGCAAACTCTTGTATGCTGTTTAGGATCGTATCCTCAGGTATGATGATTTTTGGCGCGGGCTTATCCGCTTCTTGCCGTGCCGCTTCCTTTCGTGCCGCCTCTTGCCTGTCTTGTTCGGCAAACCCCGCTTGTATTTCTTTTAATGTTTTTTCGTCAATGGGCTCGAAGGTAATTGGCGGCCCCGGCGGGGGTTGTTGGGGCATCTGGTTGTTTTGCATCTGGTTGTTTTGCATTTGACGATTCTGCATTGGGTTTTGTTGCATTTGGTTTTGTTGCATTTGGTTTTGGGGCATAAAATTTCTGCCTGCTTGGTTGTAGCCCCGATTGTTTTGCCCTTGGTTTTGCATTTGGTTCGGCCAACCATTGTTTCTCATATTGGAATTTTGATTTTGATATGGATATTGTCGATTGTTTTGCGACATTTGATTGCCTGACATGAAATTTGGAACCATCGAATATGGTTGATAGGGATTCATGCCCTGCCCTTGGTTGCGATAATTCATATTGCCCGCCCCGTAGCCTGCTTGATTTGACGGTTGGTTGTATCCCTGGTTCCACCATGCCATAAAAACCACTCCCACTCCCACAATTTGCACGATATACGTATTTATGTATACTATTCAGTGGAGGCGGTTAAGGTGCGTGGGTTTTCGTTTGGCATACTTTAATAAATGAAGACCGCCGTTTGATCGCCCACGTTTTTATACATCCATTGGATGTCGTCTAAACCCAATCGAACACAGCCGCTTGAACGCCGCTCCCCCAACACACCGTCGGATATATTTTTATCTTTGTCCATCGCCACCGAGTGAAACAGGTAGGAGCCATTAAATTTTATCCAATACTTGGCACCGCTCTTTAACCGTTCGGAATAAAACCACTCGCCTCTGGTCTTGATCGTATACAGCCCTCTCGTCGTGGGGGATTCGTTTAATCCTGTGGCACATGTAAAGCTTTTGAGTAACGTCCAGTTGTGTTTTGCGCCTTTTAATATGTAAGTTTTCTGCCTGTCGATGTCTGTCCATACGAAGTAAGGGGTACTGCTTTCAAATTCCATGATGTTCGCAAACGCTTCAATCATCTCCTTTGACAAGCTTTCCGTGTTGGTCTTCGGGTCTTTTGGTATCGTCAAATACTTTCTCTCGATCCAGCCCACTGCATTGGTTTGGTAATCGAATATTTTATACCACAGCGCTGTTCGATCTTGCATTATTTCCACAGTGGCGCCTTTTTTTAATGTGGCACATACGGGTGACGTATTGTCAATTTGTGTAAACACATTGCCGTCTTCTGCGATAACCGCAACGACAGCCGACGGACGTATCTTAGAAAGCGTCTGTCTGATTTCTTCCTCTGAATATTGAATCGTTGGCCTCGTTTCTGTTTCCTTATAATAGACGTAACCTGCGGCAGAAAGCACTATGGTCGCCATGATGCAGCACATAAATTTTTTCAACAACAATCATTCCCCTTGCAACGTAACACGGTTTTAGGGTCAATTCGGCTATAAAATCCCCAAACCTGTCGTGTAAGATCTTACTTCATTTATATGCGCAGAGCGGCGGAATATGCTTTGGTGCAGGTCGCTGTGATCTTCCTCTCTAGAAAAAAAATCATAATCCAAAAAAAGGAAACATACTATTTAAGGTAGTACCTTATTATGGCTTACGAGTAGAGATGGAGGTGTCTTGATGGAAGATTTAAGTATACAAGTATTAAACGGTTATGGGGTAAAAGCGAAGAACATACGAAAAAACAAGCTGACCTATATTTGTAATACCGATAAGGGCACCCGTGCGATTAAGTCAACCATATTAGACCACAACAAAATCAATTTTATACACACCATAAAAGAACATTTACATGAGAAAGGCTTTGATAGCACCGATCGGTTTTACAAATCCACCGCCAGCAAACCCTATTTTACATTTGGTGGGAAAACGTATGTGATGACAGATTATATAGAAGGAAGCGAACTTGATTTTTCAGATAATGAAAAGACAAGAGACATTATCAGGCAAGTTGCCTGTATGCATAAGTTTAGCAAGGGCATTCGTATCGGGGAAGAAAATGGTCGGTTCGCTGAAAGTGACGACCTTCTAACAGACTATAGCAAAAAAATCACGAGGCTGACCAGCATCAAGAAAACAGTCAACACAAAAAGTCATTTGTCTGACTTTGATGTCATGTTTATCAAAAATTATGACTATCTGCTCACCGAATGCAAAGAAGCGGTTTCGATCCTCGAACATTCCCAGTATAAAGCGCTAAGAGAAAAGGCGAGTGCGGAAAAGTATGTGTGCCACAACGCATTGAAAGAGGAAAACATATTGTTTGGTACGGACAAAATCTACATCACAAATTTTTCTGAGGGGAGCATTGACCCACATATCATCGACCTGGCAGAATTTATCATCCGATATGTGCGAAAACACCCGGAACAATATTTGAAAATCGGGGACATCATCGAAACGTACGATCAGGTCAACCCCATTGCCAAGCCAGAGGTGGAGATTTTATATGGGCTACTTAAATTCCCGAATAAAATTGTTAAAGTGTGCAACAATTATTATACGAAAAGGCGCTCGTGGGCACCCAGCTCGATTGTCAATCGGTTCGAGTCACTCATTGGCATTAAAGATCACCATAAGGAATATATAGACGAAATCAAATCTTTATAACCCCACTCTCCTGTTTTGTCCGCATATTTTCTTGACGTATGGTCGTTTTTTTTATATAATGTATGACGTTACCATATATTATGAATATATACTGTACCCTTAGCGTGATGCGATGGTTTTGGCACTTCGTTTTTATCGTTTCTGTGCAGTATACATCGAGGACAGGAGAGAATGAATTGAACAATTTTATTTTTTTGGATACAGTATTGATTGGTGGCGACACACAAAACACTGATCAAAACAGCGCTCCCGCTGCAAATGACACGACCGCAACAACGACCACAACCACAACGGGGGTGGCCTCTGCGCCAGCGGCTGGCCCACTCGGCTTCGGCGGTGGCGGCAGTTCTAGCTTTATCATGATCGCCTATATCATTGGTCTTGTCGTTCTGTTCTATTTCTTCGCGATTCGTCCCCAGAAAAAGAGAGACAAAGAGCACAAAGAAACCCTCAACTCGATTAAGGTGGGCGATTCGGTTATCACATCTGGTGGTTTTTACGGCAAAGTGGTTAACACCGCTGACGAAGTGTTTGTGGTAGAATTTGGCACAAACAAAACCGTAATGATCCCAATTCGTAAATCTGAAATCGTAGGGAAAAAAGAGCCAAACCTTTCTACAACAGAGTCAAAGGAATAAGGCGAAAGGCCATGCACAAGGAGAACGGGGTTCCCCGCTGTGCATGGCCTTTGGTGTATATATTAAGCAGGTTCTAAAGGAGCAAACGGAATGAATGTAGACTTTGAATTGTACCGGAGTTTTATTAGCATCTATAAAAGCGGTTCTGTTTCAAAGGCTGCCCTCGCCCGCTTTATGACACAGCCTGCCATGAGCCAGCATTTATCTTCTCTTGAGGCCATGATTGGAGAACCTCTTTTTATCAGACAACCAAGAAAGATGGTGCCCACCAAAAAGGGCGTCGAGCTCTATGCCAAACTCATTGCCTCCATTGAAAATTTGGAAACCATTAGTTGGCAGTTGGGTGCCAATCAAACGGATGTCATTCGAATCGGCACACCAGCCGAATATTTTTCTTCTGTATTGCTTAAAAAATTTAGCCGTTCTCCCTTTCGCTTATCCTTAAAGTTTGGAGAGCTAGAACCACTCTTCCTACAACTGGAAGAAGACAATATCGACATCATGGTAGCAACAAAACATTTGTCAGTGCAAGGTTTCGAGTGCGTGAAACTATACGAGGAGCAATTTACCCTTGTCACAAGTGAGAATGTATCAACGGCAGACGTCGAGGACATTGAAACATGGTTGGTTCAACAGAAATGGATCAGCTATGGCTTGGATTTGCCTATCATCCGGCGATTTTGGCGGGATCATTATAACAAGCGTCCACCGCTCTCCCCTACACATGTCATCCCTGATTTAAGGATCGTCTTATCTGCTGTCGAAAATGGCATGGGCGTCAGCATTTTGCCCACGTATCTTATTCAAGATTCTTTAAAAGATCACAAGGTATTTGCACCCTTTCCTACGATGCAGATTAGCAATGATTTATTTGTTGGATATAAGCTTGCCAATAAAGAGAAGCCCCTTATCAAAGAGAGTTTGGCTGTTCTAATGTCTGTTTATGAAGCACGTTCCTAATGTATAAAAAAATTTATAGGATGCACATGATTTATTGATTTGTAATAAGCCAATGTGGGCATTATACTTTGATTATAAGTTCTGCGACGACATATCGTATGCAGAATTTAAATTTTTTTATAAAACATTGGAGAACTCATATGAAGAAACATATTTTAATGGTGGTTACTTCCGCCGATAAGATGTCGAATGGAAAACAAACTGGGCTTTGGTTATCCGAATTTGTAGAACCATATAACGAATTTATGAAAAAGGGATACCGCGTAACCGTTGCAAGCCCGCTTGGTGGTCACACGCCGATTGACGCAAATAGTTTGTCTGGCGATGATGAGGATGTTTCCAAGCTTTCACAGGTGCTCGCCAATACGGTAAAATTAGAAGATGCCTCTGCGAATGCGTTCGACGGAATCTTCTTGCCCGGCGGTCATGGCACAATGTTTGACTTGCCTGAAAATAAAACGTTGCAAAAATTAATACGAGATTTTTATGAATCAAAGAAGGTTGTAGGTGCCGTGTGCCATGGGCCTGCCGGGCTTGTTGGTGTGACGTTGTCAGACGGTAACCCGCTCGTGAGAGGAAAGCATCTCACGGCCTTCACAGATTCTGAAGAGCAAGAGGCCGGTCTGGACAAGGACGTACCCTTTTTGCTCGAACGTAAATTTAGAGAGCTAGGCGCAGTATTTATCACGGGTGCCAATTGGAGTGACCATGTTGAAGTGGATGGAAATTTAGTGACAGGTCAAAATCCACAATCGGGTACGGGTGCTGCTCTTGCATTTATCAACGTGCTTGAAGCATAAAACCAATGATACTGCTACAATAATGTAAGATTAAAAAAGACCTCTTGCAAAATTTTTAGTTTTACAAGGGGTCTACTCTAGGAGGAAATACGATGATAACTGTTGTTGCAAATCGTTTTGTGAAAGAAGAGTCGGTGTCTGAAGCCATGGCACTGTATAAGCAATTGGTAGAGGCAACGCTTGCCGAAGATGGCTGTATCCGATATGAACTCTATCAAGATGAAAAGGATACGACGCATTTTGTTATGATAGAGGATTGGGCGTCCAAGGAATCTTTAGAAAATCATTTTCAATCGCCCCATTTTACAAGCATTGTGCCAAAACTGGAGGGCCTGTCCAGAGGCACCGGCGAAGTTTTTAAATTACACAAAATATAAAAAGAAAAAATAAAATGGACTAATAAAAAATTCCAATAATTTAAATATTACGAACGTAGACATATGTAAATATCAAATAAAAAAACAAAATATATATAAACTTTAAAAAAAAAAATTAGACAATAACTCATTACAA
>JAVBJY010000072.1:0-14713 GCA_031546735.1 Eubacteriales bacterium | reverse complement strand
CTGTAGATGAGGGGCGTGGTGGTTCCACGGTTTTGTTGTTCTGCTATTTCTTGTAGGCAGATTTCGGTTTTACCCGAGCCGGACGGGCCGAGTATATAGCGTATGTGCATGCGGCACCTCTTTCCTTAATGACGTTCTGTCATCTATTATACAACAAATTTTAGGGATATGCAGATGAAATAGAGCAAAAAAATATTTTAACATAATTGGTGAGCTAGGCTAATAAAATAGGAACATGGAATATATTAAAAGGGAGGCACGCATTGACAATGGGCACAAAAATAATCGTCGTACAACTGAAGGAATTAATAAGAACTGCCATATTCGCCATCATCGGGTTGGCGCTTATCATTCTACTTATTTATTTCTTTATACCAAAAGACAAAGCGGATTCGTCAGCACTTTACGTACCGGGAACATATTCTTCCAAAATTATATTACATAACGACCCTGTCATGGTAGAGGTGACTGTTTCGGCAAAAGAAATCGAATCGATCAAGCTTTTATCCATGACCGAAGCCGAACAGCTTTTTTACCCCTTGTTTGAGCCGACTTTAAACGAGCTCGCCCAAACCATCATCGACACCCAGTCGATCAACGTCGCGGCATTGCCCGACACCCCTGTGACGAGTGGCATTCTGCTAGAGGCAGTTAGCATGGCACTTGCGCAGGCAGAAGTCCCGGCGTCGTAGGAAGTGTGTAGTGCGTCTAAGACCCGTGGTGAGGCCGCGGGTCTTAGACGTGACAAGGCAAATCCTTATGAATTTACGAGGATCGATATTTATGTTTGATCAACATATTTTAACTATATTTTCGCTTGATCTATTTAAGCAAATGGTCGCCAACGAAAACATCTCACTCTTAAAGCTGAATACGTTTACAACCATCCTGATTAGCAACAACATCCCTTTCGATATTTCTTTTAGCAACGGAACGAGGCGTGATGCGCCCGGCATCGAATTGACAATCTACATCAATCCGACCACAACCCTCGTCATCAATGTCGACTTGGGGCCAGGCGGGAGTGTTTATACCAATCAGGATTGACAGTAGATTTGAACCCACGCGCATAATAAAGCGCCAAATTGTTAAGACTTAGGAATGGGAAAATAATATGCCGTACATGTGTTGTGGTGTCGCATATGGATTGATTATAGGTAAAGGTTGGTGCCATAGATGTCAGAACCATATTTTTATGAGATTGTAAACAGATTTATCGCGGAGCAAGGGGAGGCGTTGTCTGAGGACGAACGGTATATTTTAAACGTATTCCAATCCTTTTGTCATAGCAAGTACAGACGGATGACGATGGCGTTATTCTCGGAAGAGATGATGGACAAATTTCTGCTGGTTTGGTTGCCGAGTAACATCACGAAGATACAGGAAGGCACGCTGCACTGCATCCCGACAAGCTTTCACAAGCTATGTGATTTTATTGAAACGCAGTATCACGTTGTGTTTACACGCAAGTACACCGAGACAACAAAGGAACTATTGCGCATTTCCGACGTGAACAAAGCGTTTTCAAAATTTTTGAACGACCCCATCATCTCCTACTCGCCGATGGTTATCGATTTTGAACGATACAGGCGGCAAAAGCAAAAGGCAGAGGGCATAACGTACGAATCCAAGGAGAAGGGGTATTTTGCTGTAAAAGATATTTTTCCAAACAACGCCCTTGTGCTTCGAAAACTTGTGTCGGGGCGCTATGTGAAAATTGTTTTAGACAAAGATATCATCAACTGTGTGAAGGTGAACGATATTTTGTACATGAGCATCAAGCAAAATCCGTATCTCTCGTGGGAAATAGAAGAAGTAAAAAAATATTTTCCTTCTGATTCGCTTCAATATATTATGTAACAACCATAAAAGAAGAGTGACCGAAAAATACAAATGTTTGTATTTTTCGGTCACTCTTTTTAGGGTCTTTCATATAAGAAGCTGTTTAATATCTCCATTTTGCGTCTTTTGGGCCAATTTTCCGTTCTGCTGCGTCAGCGTCTCCTAGCAGAGTTCCTCCGGATATGCGTCGTCGACGCTTTCTTGCACAACAAAAAATTTGCTCTAAAATACACTAAAAGCGAGATATTGAACAGCTTCTAAGACATTCCTTATCAATCATGCGAATCCTTCGCTTGTAAAGGTCTTGTGTATCGCAAGATGACGACGCCATTATAATTTTTTATTTCTTCTAAATGTAGCCCAATGGTTGGATTGTTTTCCAAAAATAGGGGGCGTCCTGTACCTAAAATGATAGGCACGATCCCGATGACATATTCATCGATCATATCAGATTTAATGAAGTTGTCGACGAGAATGCCGCCACCAAACAGGTAGATGCTTTGGTCAGTTTGCTGTTTGAGCGTTTGAATAAACGCGCAGATATCCTCTTGAACAAAAATGACGTTATCATAATTGGGGAGAGGGTTACGCGTGGCGACATAAACTGTTTTGTCTTCAAATCCTCCAACGCCACATTCATCATACGATTTTCTGCCCATTACGACAACATCGATGTTGTTTAAAAACAAAGCAAAATCCGCTGGGGTATACTCATCAGATGAAGCCGTATCATGTCCATGTATCCAATCATAGCCGCCGTCTTGATCGGCAATAAAGCCATCCAGACTCATGGCGAGGTTTAAAATTATTTTCTTCACGGAGCACCTCACTTTTTTAAATGCTGTACCGAACACCTGTCCAGTAAATATTTTCTCGTACAATGGCCTTCTCGGGAAGGGTTACGTTCTTCATGGCCCATTGTTTATATTCTTGAAACCCTGTGCGGTCAACAATATAGCCGATGTGCTCTTTGCCCCCCGGTGCGCCCTTATCAATAAAATGGTTCACATAATCATATGTGTTTAAAATGATCTTTAAGATACTGTCTTCATCAGCCCAGATGATAAAATCTTCTCCGAGTCTTGGGTTTTTCTTTCCGGTACGGCCCATGAGTGTCAAGCGAAAATACTTCTCTTTGCTTCTTGTCCATGCCCGTGTCGGGCAGGCCAACACACACTCTCCGCATCCGATGCATTTGTCGTGGCTCCGCGTAACTTTATAATTTTGCATCCGTAGCGCCGAGGTGACTTTTTTGGTGCATGCGTCTACACATGCGTTACAACCCACGCACTTATAGCTGTCATATTGCGGTTCGGTCATGCCCATAATACCAAAATCGTGGAACCTCACTTTTTGACAGTCGTTGGGACAGCCAGTTAATGCGATTTTAAAATGCAAGTCGTTCGGAAAAACATGGTCTTCGATTTTTTTTGCGAAACCGGTCGTATCATAGTTTCCGTAGGGGCATACCCTGTTGCCAATGCAACCGCAAATGTTGCGGGTACCCGCTGAGGGATA
Source organism: Eubacteriales bacterium (assembly GCA_031546735.1). GTDB lineage: Bacteria > Bacillota > Clostridia > Lachnospirales > JAVBJY01 > JAVBJY01. The sequence continues at coordinate 11,353 of JAVBJY010000072.1, read as the reverse complement.
GCCACTGTGGTCATCGTTTTGGTTAATGTGCAGACCATCAATAATTTGTTGTAGCAATCGGTTCACTTCGTCCACATGTTCAAACGCGATATCGGGTATTTCGAACCCTTGTCTTGTGGTGATATGAACGGTGCCGTTGCCATATGTATTTGCGATTTCTTGAATAACGGATAAAAATTGTACAGGAAGATGCCCGCCGGGAACACGAACCCTGGAGGCGGTCAATCCTCTCTTTTTCGTAATTCTAAATGCGTTCTTTTTCATTTTTTTGGTGTTGATATCCATGCAATCACCTCCAGTTAATCTCTTAATAACTTGCCCTTGGTGTAATTAAAAACGGGTCCATCCACACAAACATAGGTGTCGTCTATCTTACAATGCCCACACTTTCCGATGCCACAGCACATCCTTCTCTCGTGAGAAATCCATATGTTTTCATCTTTAACCCCACGCTTTAACACTTCGTCTACGGCAAATTTCATCATCATGGGTGGACCAACGACAATAAATTGGGCACTGTCGATGTCTTTAATTTCAAGATTTGGGATGTATTTTGTGACAAGCCCGATAGGGCCTTCATAACCTTCGTCTGCTCTGTCAACCGTTAGTATAAAATGGGTCAGACCATCGATCCAACTTTTCTGCTCTTCTTTAAACAAAATGAAGTTGGGGTCTTTAAAGCCAGCGACAAGGGTTGTCGCCTTAAATTCTTCTTTATGCGCCGCGGCGTAGTCCACGATTCCTTTTACGGGCGAGACACCTGTGCCACCGGCGATGATGATGAGTTCTTTGCCTTTGTAGTTTTCCACATCAAAACCGTTGCCATAAGGGCCTCTGATGAAAAGATTCTGCCCTTTTTTATAATTGAAAATCTCGTTTGTCACAGTGCCGACCTTGCGTATCGTCAAATCAATATGACTTTTGTCGATACCCGAAACCGAAATCGGTGCCTCACCGTATTTAGGCAAAGACACTTCGAAAAATTGCCCCGGCTTCACGTCCCCTTCAAAGAACAACCGAAACGTGTATTCAATGTCTGTATGCTTAATAATGTCTAAAAGCGGTGCAGAAAAGGGCATATAACTATTTTCCATTTTGATTCACCTCTTCCATCCCCGCGCCCAGTTTGTTAATACAATTGGAAAAAGAAATATACTCGGGGCAGACATCATCACATCGCCCACATCCCGTACACATGTGATAGCCCCAACGTTTTTTATAGTCATATACCTTATGTAATGCCTTAAATCGCATCCGTTGACCGATGTTCTGGCGGTAGGCATGTCCACCCGCCATATCGGTAAAGCCTTGCACATGACAGGCCGCCCACACTCTTCGGCGCTCGCCTGCATTCGGGTTGTCTTGATAAAAGATATCTTGCATCGAGTAACAGGTACACGTATGGCACACGAAATTACAACGACCACAAGCGATACAACGGCTCGCGTATTCCTCCCACATCGTAGAATCCATCACATCGAGGCTTAATTGATCGGGGATTGTAACCTTGACATCGTTTTCTGTTACAAAACAGGGGGCAACGGTTGCGTCCTCTTTTTGTGCATGTTCAAAATATTTTTCAAGCGTCGGGTCTTTGATGTTTACGAATACGGTATCGCCCTCTACCTTTATATAGGCATCGTAATGGTCGGTCGTATTCGTGCCCATGCTGACACAAAAACAGTTTTCGAAGTTTTTCTCACATCCGATCAAAATGAGCTTCATGTTTTCTCTCAGCTTCTGAAAATAGATATCTTCTGCCCCGTTATGTAAATAAATGTCGTCAAATACCTGCACGGAATGAATATCACAGCTTCTAAGAAAAACAAAAGCGCTCTTTTCTCTTGTCGCCGGTTCTGTCCATTGGTCTTCTGTAAAATAGAATAGGGTTTGCGTAATGGGCAAGTAGGCTTCTTTAAAAGAATAATCTGATTTCTTGTCAAACACAATTTCTTCCGCCGTTTTGACTTCTCCATACCCAATGACATCCGTTTCAGAATACATGCCCGTACCCGGCAAGCGAACAGGGGCGGTGATGTAAAAATCTTGCGCGATCTTTTCTAGCGCGTGGTTAAAGTCTTCTGTGGCAATTTTAAACTCCATAAAATTTTCATTCTCCTTTGCAATCCTGCCATATGGGATGGCAAGAAAAGTAGCCTTACCTACAATAGTCCCAAATCCTAAAGAAGTATGGTTTGATCAGTTTATGGAGTTTATTATAAAATAGCGGTTCAAAGAAAGCAAGGTCTTATAAAATATGGCAGAACTTAGTAGAAGAGGGCAGTGGACAAATCAGCATTTTTCTAAAACCATATAAAGAAGTTCCAATGATAGAGCAGATAGATTGTGATGGCAAACATGCACAAGGTCAAAATTGAAAATGGATGTTGCCCTTTTATAAAATGAAAACGCTTGTGTCGATACATCGTAATAATGAAAAGCACAATGGCCGCCAAAAGAATAATCCAATTCATGGTAACTTGTATCCGCACTTGTGAAGGTAGAAGCAGAGCAGTCAGCGCGGCACTGCATAGCAGATAGGCATTATTAAAGATTAAAAACGTGCCCAGTAGCACAAGTATTACGGTAAAGTGGTTTTTGAATAGGGCACTTTTGGATACGCCAAATGCTTTACCTTTTTGTCTCCTCCATGACACCAACAAAACAAAGGGAGCAATGGTGAAAAACAAAGAGGCAACAACTGCCGTCAGAATGCTGAACCATAGATAGGGAAGCGTTCGTCCCGTTGGCAATGGAATCATATCCATGAAATGCCCACCCGATATGCGTTGCACCTTACCATCCTGTAGTTGGAAATATAAATACGAACGATTAAACTTCGTCTCGGGATTTGCCTGTGAAGACAATTCATAAAAATACGCGCTTGTTTGTGTATACCGTGCGGTTTTGCCTCTCATTTTTACTTCTATTTCGTTGTCCCCAATGGCATTTACTGTGGCCATTTGCGTTAAATAGCTAAGTGCAGCCAAAAAAGTGGTGTGAGAATACATAGAGCTCATATATTTGCCAGCAATGGTATTTGCAGGGGGCAGTTGGGCTTGTTTAGACGAATAATTGTCAGATTTGCCCAACAAAAGTTCTCCAAGTCCGTGAACCGGATCAATGGCACCAGCCGCATTGGTCAGAATTGCAAAGCCAAACCGTTGCTCTGGAACAAATGCAAAAAAGGTGGTAAATGCTGCCGTATTTCCGGAATGCCAAAGGCTTCTTTGGGCACCGTCATATTCCCAAAATCCATGTGCATTTGAGGACACGTTCGCATAGGGGGTGTAGCTTTGCAAAAGCATCTGCTGCAATGTAGATTTTTGGGAAAACAGCGGCGTGCCCTGCGATGGTTCAGGCGTTAAAGCAATCAAATACCTACCTAAGCTCTCGATTGTGCCATTAACCGAACCAGCGGGGTATTCAGACAGATACGTCCAAGGCCCCGGCTTGAACTGGCCGTTTCCAATGGGTATATACCCTTTGGCTTTGGTTTTAGCGAGATTGGGGCTATCCGCAAGAGAAGGGTGCCCTGTTATCATTTTCATGCCCGATGGTTCGAAGATATAGTTTTTTTCATAATCATAAAATCTCTGGCCGCTTATTTGTTCAACCACAAGCCCTGCGAGGGCAGCACCATAATTAGAATAGGCGATGACTGTTTTGGGTTGGTACACTTGCTTGGGTTGATGTTTAACCAAAGACACAGACAAGGGGGTATCCGGTGGATCAAGTGGAAATGGTTTCCAGTCAAAGGACTGTTGCTCGAAGCCTGCTGTGTGGCTCATTAAGTCGTACATGGTGATGGTGTAGGGATAGTTTAACTTAGAAGCAATTTCGGTGGGCAAATATGATTTAATATCTTCATCAAGCTTTAATTTACCCTGTTCGACTAATTGCATGGCAGATGTCCAGACAAAAAGCTTGCTGATGGAACCATATTCGAAAACAGTATTTTTTACATCCACAGGCGTTTGGTTTTCAACGTCGGCATACCCATATCCTTTTTGAAAGACCACTTGTCCATCTTTTACAACACAGACTGTCGCCCCGGGTATCGTTTGCCCGATCTGCTTTTCTAGGTACGTGTCAATTTGATTTTCTAGGTCATAAAACGCAATTCCTGATGGGGTTTGGCTATTGTTTTGTGCAACCGCTGTGGTTGCCAATGGGAATAGTACCAGTGCAATAACAATGGGGAACATTCTGAATATTTTATTTCTACTCGTAAGCATCGTGTTTTCTCCTAATATAGTATGTAATGTCAAGGCAGACGAAAGCGCTCGACTGCCTTGACATTCTAGTTAAAGTGGGGTGGCGTTGGATTGGTGTTTTCAAATTGATTATGGCCTGCTGATAAATTGAAATACAGTTTAGAATCTTCGGTTACACCAAAGCTCTGATTAGAACCTGTCTGGCTTACCTTGTTAAATGCTTCTCTAAACATCGCATTATGCGCTTCCTCACGATTGAGTAGAAAATCAATGGCGTCACGCACATGTTTGTCTTCAATTTGGCGGTACAGATATTGATAAACGACTTTTGCCCTTTGCTCAGAAGCGATATTGGACAATAAATCTGCGCATAAATCGCCCGTTACCGTGACATAGTCGGCCGTCCATGAATAACCGGAAGAGTTGATCAGACCAGGACTTAGCCCCAAAAGCACATGGGACTGTACTTCGCCTACGCCCACTTTTTCATAATCAACCTCATGTCCGTTCAGTAGATTGATCAGCGTACCCACCATTTCCATGTGGCTTAACTCCTCGGCACCGATATCTAAAAATAGATCTTTGATATCAGGGTCTTTGATTCTAAAACTTTGGGATATATATTGCATGGCTGCCTTTAACTCGCCGTTACCTCCCCCTAGCTGCTCTTGCAAAAGCACAGCATACTGCGGATTGGCACGTTCTACCTTTACCTCTTGTAATAACTGCTTTTCGTGCTTAAACATTTTATCGCATCCTTTAAAGTTGTATGAAATGACTTTGTTTTTTGACTTCATTATTAGTATCTTCAAAATACAAACGATTATTCTGTCCATGGGATTCATATTTTGCAAAAACAAGAACGCAGACTCAATGCAACCACCACCTTTGATTCTATGCTTTGAAACTAAAAATTGAAAAAATATGAAAAGCGGGTGGAAAATAACACACATCTATTGTAGAATGAGATGGAGTGGTGAATGTAGTTGTATAAGAAACCCACATCAAGATAATAAGTCAAATATGGAAGGGAGGACGTGATGCAAAGAGATACTGTCGTCTATCGCAATAAAAAAGTTTGCCTCAAAGAGATGCGATAAAATAATGAAAAGGAGCAAATGAAAAAATGAAAAAATACAAAAAATTGATCGCGCTGTTGTTGTCCTCAACGCTGTTGCTTTCTTCCCTTGCGCCAGTTTCTGCTTACAACGATGCAGATTTGTCATCAACTGTTACAACAGAGGACGTCGCGCTGGCAGAACAAAGCACTGAAAATGTGGAAGATGGGTCACTTGCGGTGAACGCAGATGAAAAAGAGAATGGTCTAACAAAAAATGAATCTGCGGTAGCTGTAAATGATATAACTGCAAATGATGAAGCGGTATACACCACTGATGCGCTTGCAGCAGCACCATTCACTGTGTTTTTGGTGGGCGATTCAACGGTAAGCCCGCATACAGACACATATTCAACCTACACCATTTTAAGACAAGGTTGGGGTGTGCAGTTTGGCAATTACTTTGATAGTAGCGCCGTTACCGTTAACGACTTGGCACTATCGGGTAGAACCTCCCAAGACTATACGTCCGGAAAAGATGCGACCGCAACAAAAAATTATGCAGATTTATTGGACACCACCAAGGGCATGAAAGCAGGAGACTACCTGTTTATCCAGTTTGGGCATAATGATCAAAAAGCGGGCTCAGGCGTTTCACTTGCCGGAGATAAAGACACAGTTGGTTCTTTTAAGTATAATTTATACAACGCGTTTGTAAAGCCAGCGCTTGATAGAGGGGTAAAACCTGTTCTTTGCTCACCCGTCGTCAGAAGAAACTTTACAGCGGACGGCGTATTTACACAATCGAGTGAACAAGAAAAACTATTGACCGCGTTTGGAACTGCATCAAAAGAATTGGCGGCAGAGCTTGGTATTCCGTTCATCGACTTAAACACACTAACGGCTGCACTCTATACCGAAAAAGGCCCGACCATAACAAAGGATTATCATGCACAATCAATCGGTGCACCGACAGACGACACACATTTTTCGGCACTGGGCGCATTCGTTATTGCGGGTGTTGTTGCAAAAGCCGTAAAAGACACAGGCTTGTCTCCATTGGCAAACTATATTGTGTCCAACCCAGTCATGACACCACAAATCACACCACCACCAGCAACGCCGACACCAACACCTGTTGATAAGCCAGATGCACAAAATGGCGATAAGGTTTGGGATTTCAGCAATCCAGCGTGGAGTGGTTTAATAGGAACGACGACTGACGCAGATGCCAAGGATGATTTAGGTACTGTAGGTTCAGGCATGAGATTCGACACAATTACGTCGAAAAATACATATGGAGACCTGACATTTTCGACCAGAATTAGTACAGGTGGCGCAGCCCTCGGTATTAATGGCGGGTTGCCTACGAATCGGTATTTTAAATTTCAAGTAGAGGGCAACAGTACGATCACCGTCTATGCCGCATCAGGTAGCACAGCTGATAGATTTGTTGGCATCAAGAGTGAAGCAAACCAATCAGCCGCTACTGCCCAAATTCCAACTGTTTTAACAGTGACGGGAACCGGCGATGTTTGTAAAGGCGTTTATGAATTTAAAGGTACAGGAACGAGCACAATCTATCTTTTTTCTAAAAGCTCTAGTATCTATCTATATCGTATCGAAGCAACAAATGTTGTGGGTGGAGTAGCACCACCAACAGTGGCACCAACGGTAGCACCAACAGTAGCACCAACAGTAGCACCAACAGTAATGCCAACAGTAAGCCCAATGCCAACAGTAAGCCCAATACCAATATTGGGGGGATCGTCGAGCGACTTAACACCTGTAATGCCAAAAGTGAGTGATATTCAATTGTCAGCAGATATGACGTCTGTAACGCTCGCTTTAGGTGTGAAAGGTGGCACAATTGTGAGTCAGCCTGGTGGCTTAATAGCAATGGATGGAAAAGTAAATTATGTTTATGCCATTGATAGGCAGGATACAGGTGCAGGCGTGAGCATCAAAGATGATCACTTGGTTGTAAGCCCAGTGGCGCCAGGTGTGTACACGGCGACAATCAGCGTAAAGGCTACACTTACGAGCATCTCAGGTGAGGGATGGGTTTCGGTGGCTATGGGCACGCCACCCGTGTTAGAACAAAGTGGGTCTGCAACCATCACAATTACGAAGCTTCCAAAACAAGACGCTTCCGTTAAGATAGACATGAATGGCATAGCAAGTAAGCAAGAATTGGTTATTCCGACCAGTGCAACAGCTGTAGAAGCGAACTTGCCGAAGACAGGGGCAACGGTTACAGGTGGGGCCTTTACAAATAATGATATTGTATACACCTATACAAAGGTATCGGATACAACAGGCAGTGCAACCCTTACAAATGGTGTATTAAAAGCAACAAAACCAGGGCAAGTAGTTGTAAACGTGAAAGCAAGTGCAGGGCAGTTCTTTAACATGGGTACGGTTACGTATACGGTTAAAAACCAACTTGCAATAGACTTTTCGAACAATGCTTTATCCACAACCCCAAATAACGTAGTGGGAATCATACAACAATTTACAGCGTTAGGTGACATTCAATCGCAGGTTGAGGATAACGTTTTAAAAGCAATCGATGCGGCTTGTACTTCTTCTGCGGCATTATACGTTCGTGTAGAGAATAGTGGCACGGGCACAGTTGCAAGTGCAACAGGGCTTGCCACTGCACTAAACCTTACGGCAGACCTTGCCAACGCATCACCAACCAATCAAGTGGCAATCAAGCTTGCTGTCGCAAGCACAACGACCAGTAGCAGTGACGACTTAAAAGCGCTTGAAACAGGATTAATAAAAAGCGGTGTGGTTGCCTCTGATATTAAAGCATATACAATTAACCTGTTCAAAACAGTGGGTAGTGGTGCGCAAGAAAACATTGTAGCCACGTTCCGTGCGCCTGTGAAGGTTTCGATTCAAGTCGGCAATGTTACGGGCAAAACGTTCCAAGTAAACCAAATCCATAAAAACGCAGATGGCACCAAAGTATTTAAAGTGCTCGATGCGACATATGCAGGTGGAATGGTCACCTTCTCAATCAACGAGTGCTCTGAATTTGCAATCGTGGCATTGGCACAAGCAACAGTACAACCGGTAACACCAGCGACTGCGACGCCTACTGTGGCGCCTACATGGTATCCATCATCAGGCGGTGGCGGCGGTAGCAGCAGTTCATCTGCAACCGCTACACCAAAAGCATCGGCAACCCCAACGCCAGCGGCAACAACCGCACCAAGCGTTGATGCGGCACAACCGACAAAAGCACCGATCGAAAACACAGGCTTCAAAGATATAGAAGGACATTGGGCAAGCGCGGCGATTACCAAACTTGCGGCGATGGGCATTTTATCCGGCAGAAGTGCAACTGAATTTGCACCAAACGAAAGAGTAACCCGCGCAGAATATTTGGCCATTGTGCTTCGTGTGTTTGGCATCGAAGGTGTCACATACAACCATGCATTTAAAGATGTAAAGGGCACAGAGTGGTATGCAAACGATTTGCAAAGGGCGTTTGATCTTGGCATTGCCGCAGGCTACCAAGACAACACGTATAATCCAAATGGAATCATCACAAGAGAGCAGGCAGTTTCGATTGTTGTTCGCACACTTCTTTCGAGTGAAAAGAGCCTACAAAGTAACGGAACAACGCTTGCTTCGTTTAAAGATATGAAGAGTGTTGCGCCATGGGCTACAGAAGCGGTAGAATATGCCGTATCACACGGGCTCTTGTCAGGCAGACCAGATGGAACAATCGCACCACAGGATACACTCACAAGAGCAGAAGCGGCGCAGTTGGTGTTGCCTCTTGTAGAGTAATGCAATAGCAAAAAAGAGAATAGCCAGAAAAATACAAAACATCGTATTTTTTCTGGCTATTCTCTTTTTGTTTGTTAAAAAAAAATTTATTTTGAAAATTAAATTTTACGGATGTTTTTAATATGCAAAATGCACAAGCTTCGGCAATTCACTTTTGTTTTTTGTTCAAAATAACGGAACTGCTGAATTTTGATATAAGTTTCCATTTGCGACCAATATGTACAATCTTCATCTACATATTGCCTCGTCCCTAACCCTTATACAATTTTCATTTACAGTAACTCACGCAAAAACTTAACACAATTTATACAATACATCAATTATTTATCTGATATTTATCGGTGTGTATTTATTATTTAAATATCAATATTCTCATTGTTTTTGCAAATTATCAAAAAATACAACAAATATAGTGATATAATTATATAAAATATAGGCAAAGTTGTTTAATCGCTTAAACATACCTAAGGATCCACTCATCATAGTTAAGTATACGGCAACATTTTGAATAAAAATACTATTTATTACAAGGTGATAGCATGAAAATGATGAATAGAGAGACTCATATTTTCGAGATGAAAATGTGTAATGATATGTATTGTGTAAAATCAACTATGCAGTATTTAAATAAACTTATAAGTGAAATTCCTTATTATAAACTTCTTTGCCTAAAAAAGTCTGCTGTGCATAACTATGCCATTTGCAGATTTTTTTGTCGTAAATTTTTCAGTGCCTGCAATTCGAAAGGCATATAAATATCCTGGAAATTCTATAAGGGCACCTCCAAAGCCTCCTTTTTATTTTGAATTAGAGGGAGGCTTTGGATGAAAGCTATATATAAATTCTCAACGGGAGATTATAGTGAAGTAGAGGTAACAGGTTCTTTAGAATATTTAATAAAAAAGATTGAAGCAGACACATTTAATAGTAATCGCAAAGAAACCCGAAGACATGAAAGTTATAATAAAAGTGGCAATTTGAACATTCTAGCCGATAAATCTGTTGATATTGAGGCAGAATTTATTAAGGAGCAGACAGTGCAGTCACTTTATAATGCAATTAGCAAGCTTAAACCATCAGAAATAAATTTAATATGCAAATTGTATTTAAATGAAAGTACATGCTCACAGGCAGAGATTGCAAGAGAACTTGGTATATCAGAAACCGCTGTTTGGAAAAGAAGTGAGCGGATTAGAAAAAAACTAAGGAATCTCATGGTAGAAATTTAACTACCATATATACATAGGCATGCTACTATGACATAAAAAAACAAACATCATTAAAATAATTTTTTTAATGATGTTTGTTTTTTTATGTCAGGTTTCCGTATTCTCGTGGCTTATATATAGGAGTATTTATTCGAAAATCCTAAATTACCTATGTATAAAGGAGGATGAGATTTATGACAAAAGATGAATTATCTCAAATTTACTACTTGAATCGTGAAACAAAGGATCTGCAGAAAAAAATTGTCGAGATTAATGATTTGGCTAAATCTTGTAATACAAAAATTACGGGATTAACAAATGTTTGCGAAACATCAAAAATAGCGAGTATGTATAATACAGAAATATCTGATTTGAAAGAATTGCTAAATTCAAATCTAAAGAAGTGCTTATTGGAACTTAAAAAAATAAACCAATTTATACAAAACATTGATGATAGCCAAATGCGTCTTATTTTAACATATCGCTACATAGACAGGTTAACGTGGCAACAGATTGCATTCCGTATAGGAGAAAGTGATGAACAGTATCCTAGAAAAAAACATAATGCTTTTTTAAAGAAGTATAAATTGGACGAAAAAGACGAAATGAAGTTGATAGAATAGTATTGTAAAAGTTACTTCAGTTCGGTTTCGATTTCTACGCATGCTAACCGAAGTGATACTAATATTTTTTGATGGGAGGGGTAACATCATGCAATATACATAGTCTCCAATTCGTAATTGTAAATTTATTTGTGAAGATGAAAGCTTACAAAGGATTGAATAATAGTAATTTTCGATAAGGCTCCTACTAATGCGAAAACTAGAAATATAGCTTAGAAAAAATTTTACGAGCAGCTCATACTTTCTGCAATAGTTGGAGGTACTTGAAAAAAAGCTATTCTTCATAATCCGAAAATTTACTGTAAGATGTTTTTAGGAGAGTATAGAATGGTAGTCAATTTAGAAATCTTAGCAACTTGGATAGGCATAATTTCAGCTATCGTTGCGCCTCTTTGTCTCATTTTAAAGAGAGCTAACATGTTGCTAAAAAGACTTTCAGCC
>JAVBJY010000021.1:0-10136 GCA_031546735.1 Eubacteriales bacterium | reverse complement strand
CCCAAACTTCACAGGGTCAAGTCGCTTCCAGTCAATTATAAAAATAGCATCGCCATATGTTTTTGTTTGGCCGGTTTACTCGCCAAACGCCGACAAGTATGCCATGATGTAGTTTGCCCTTTGGGATAGCGCAACACCCTTCGAGTTGACAAGCGATACATAAGAACAACCGCCAGATATGACTGCACTGCTGACAGACTTGATGCGCGGGTCTGCGTTTAAAACCGCTTGCTCCATCAACTTCGCCTTTTCTATCTTCTCGTCAAGGCCAACCGCTTCAAGCGCCTTGAAGTACGTGTTTGTTTCCCCATAGGCAGACAGTTCGGCACCGCCGTAAATAAATTCAGTTTCTTCTGCGTCGATCACCTCGGCATTTTGCTTGGCGCTTTCGATCAGCAAATCTGCGACGTCTTCGTCCATTCTCTCTGCATAGGCATAGCCCATTACGCCGCCGTATAAACCGCGAAACGATAGACCTTTCCGCTTGTTATTCTCGTATTTCTCGATTTCTGTTTTATAGATGGTGACGCTCGCGCTCTCATCTTCTACAAAATAAATTTCAAATTCTGTAAACCCTGCCGCTTCGGCTTTTTTAAACAGAATATCTGTAAACTGTTTTATGTCCATCGTTAGCTTTGCCCCCCTACAACCAATTGTTTTACGCGGATGGTCGGTTGCCCCACGGTCACGGGAATGCTGCCGCTTGCCGCGCCACACATGCCCTCCGATCGCTTACTATTTGAAGCCACTCGGTCGATATTTTGGAGAACCTCTGCACCTTTGCCGATCAAGGTTGCACCACGCACAGGCTCACATATTTTTCCATTTCGCACCATGTACGCCTCATTAACCGCAAAATTAAAATCGCCCGTCGCTGTGTTCACAGAGCCGCCACCCATATATTTTGCATAAATACCGTAAGCGGTGTCTGCGATGATTTGATCTCGGGTGTCGTCTTTTGTGCCACTCGCGATAAATGTGTTGGTCATGCGCGACGTCGGCGCATATTTATATGATTGTCGTCTGGCCGAGGCCGTCGACTTCATGTTTAATTTCAACCCGTTGTATTTGTCTACCAAATAGGATTTTAAAATGCCATTTTCAATCAGAACTGTGCGCTGTGTCTTCTCGCCTTCGTCATCGATGTTGCAAGAGCCCCAACTATTTTCGATTGTGCCGTCGTCGATGGCTGTCACCAAGTCACTGGCGATTTTCTCGCCAAGCTTGCCCGAAAAAACCGAGGCATCTTTTGCCACATGAGACGCTTCCAATCCGTGACCGCACGCTTCATGAAAAATAACGCCGCCGAACCCGTTGTCGATAATGACAGGAAACGTGCCACTTTTACACCGCTCTGCACGTAGCATCGTAACAGCACCTCGCGCCGCCTCCGTTGCCACTGCTTTCACGTCGATTTCGTCAAACAACTCAAACCCTTTGAGCGCGCCGGGGCCAAAATAGCCGCTTTGCTTTTCGGTGTCGGAGGAGGCGACCGCATGAATCGTCGCGCGGGTACGGGTGCGCCGATCCTCTGCAAACAACCCGTCCGAATTGGCAATGAGCACCGTTTGATCCGAATCCATGTACGTGACCATCGTCTGGGTGATGGCGGTGTGATAGGCAAAAGCGGCTTCGCTTGCCGTTTGCATCATGAGGCTAATTTGCTTTTTTGCCACCTGCTCTGGATAAATTTTGATCTTGTGCTTATTTTCTATGTCAAGAGACTGAAACCGAAGGCTTTTGTTTGTTTGTGCCCCTGCGGCACCGCCGGCCTGTAGAACAAGCGCGCACTCCTTCGCAATCTTCATCAAGTTGTCGTAAGATGTATCATTTGTGTAGCAATAAATCGTGTTGCCGCCGTGTATGACCCGAAGCCCTAGCCCATAGTCTACACCCGACTGCGCTTTCTCTAACCGTCCATTCACCATCGAAAGCAAATTGACCTTATTGTTCTCGACAAACACTTCCGCAAACGCCCCTCCGTGCATGAGCGCGGCCGATAAAACATCACCTGCTGTATTTTTCGTAATCATTTTGACTTCCTTCCTTGCAATTGTATGCTCGATTTGCTACAATTGACGTATTCTATTTTTCATTATACTGTAAAAAAGTTTGCGAAGCAAACTTTTACCGCTGTTTATGAAGCACCGCGACAAGTCGCAGCTAGGAGCAGTGCGAAGCACTTTCTTAACTGAATAATCGTATTCCAACAAAAACACCTGGGGAGGGGTTTATTTGTTATCTTTTGCTGTACTGTGCTCTATGGTAGGCTGTTTATTGTTAATTGCATTTTTCGGTTTTTACATCTTGTTGAAGTGTAAAAGCGACAAGCGATTCTGGCTTATCTTTTTAATTGACGCGATCTTTTTGAGCGTGCTTGGGTGTGCCCTCGAGATATTGAGTACCGATGTGAATGCGGCGTTAAACGCAACACGGGTCGATTATCTTGGTTCCCCTTATATATGCTCTTTATTTCTACTGTTTATACTCGATTTTTGCGACGTAAAAGTAAAAGCACGGTACATTGCTCTGTTGATGACGATTCCCACGATGACGTTGCTACTCGTTTGGACTGCACCCTATCAAACGTTGTATTATGCCCATTACTCATTTGCGATTGTAGATGGACTTGCAACCCTTGCCATTGTGCCTGCAGCCTTTTATTATGTGTATCATATCTATTCCTATTTGACGATTGGCGCTGCTAGCGTTTTTATTTTGTACCAATATTTTTATACCAAAAGATTATCCAGACGCCAGACCATTGTTCTTTTAGGGGGTAGCATCATGCCCCTCGTTTTGAATGTGATCTATACCTTTAATTTTGGTGTCAATCATATCAACTATACGCCCGCCGCCTTTGTGCTCACTCTGTCACTGTTTTTTATCACACTTGTCAACTTTGATATGTTTAACATTACGGCCAGAGCGTCCGAAATGGCGATTGATTACATGAAAGAATCATTTATACTGGTAGACGCCAATCATTGTTTTTTAAACGCCAATGCGGCAACCTTCTCTATCTTCCCCGAACTGAAACATATATCCCCAAATTTATCCATTACGGGTGTTTCGTGGTGGCCCAAACAACTGCAAGACTTACGTGATGCCGCTTATTCAAATAGTAAGATCGAATTCTCTCTTGATAAAGACGGCAACATCAACTACTACAGCGCCAGCGTCAGCGAAATCAAAGATTCGACTCAAAAACCGTTGGGCTGGGTCGTTCTGATTCAAGACATTAGTGGCATGGCATCTTTGCTAGGCAGGCTAGAGAATATGGCGTTTATCGATTACTTAACCGGTATCTTTAACAGACGCTATTTTATGGAATCCGCACAAACCATTATGACCAAATACCCGATTACAGGCCAAAAATGCGCAATCATTATGTTTGATTTGGATCATTTTAAGAAGGTGAATGATACATACGGTCATGTGGCAGGTGATATCGTTTTGAAAAATGTGGCAGACTCTATGCGCGGGTTGCTCAGAACCTATGACCTTTTTGCCCGATATGGCGGCGAAGAATTTATCGTGCTGGTGTTTGCGGTTAACAAAGAGACTGCGCTAAAGGTAGCAGAGCGAATTCGAAAACGAGTGGCCGATACGGTGTCGATATACAATGAAGAGACCATTCAAATTACGATCAGCTTAGGCGTCTCCATCCAGTCTGCCGATAGCCATCTCTTGCCAGATGTGATCGAAAAGGCAGACAAGGCCTTGTACAATGCAAAAGCAAACGGTCGCAACCGGGTAGAGTTTTTGCAGTGAGATCGCTCTCAACTCGCATCCAGTCCATCCCCAAGCAGTCTGAAAACAAATCTTGAAAACCATCTTCGGATGAGCTATAATAAAACAATAGAATGAGAGGGGCGTGTTACATATGAACAATGAAGAAAAGATAGTTTCCCTGCTTGAAACATTGGTAGGCAAAGTGGATGCACTTGAACAAGGCCAACAAACATTGGTGACCAAAGTGGATGCACTCGAGCAAGGCCAACAGCAGCTTGAGCAAGGCCAGCAAAAACTACAACAAGGTCAACTAAGATTAGAGCTCATGATCGAAACTGAAATCCGCAGAGACATCCGCATCATAGCCGAAAATCATCTATCGCTTAATCAAAAATTAGATGATGTAAAAGACCTAAGCAGAGAAGTCCTCGCCCTTCAACATGACACTGCCGTCTTAAAATCGATTACAAAAGACAACCTGTTTAACATAGAGGCTTTAAAAATCGCAAAGTAATTGCCACCCTGTATCTCATAAAAAACAAAGTGCCGTTGTATGCTGATTGAATCAGCGTACAACGGCACTTTGTTTTTTATATTGCGTAAAAGATAATGGCCAAAAATTGGAAGAAGCTACCAAAGAAAACAAAAAGGTGGAACACACTGTGTACAAACTTCCGCTTTTTTCCGATGCCATACAGCACCGCACCGATTGTGTAACAGATCCCGCCGATTAGTAGCAACATAAACCCGGGAACGGTCAACGCCGCCAATGCTTGCTGATACACAACCGCAATGCCCCACCCCATCACAATGTAGCACGTCAAGGAAAAGACTTGGTATTTTTTGATATCAATGGCTGTGAGTGTAATGGCAAGCACGGCCAAGCCCCACTCGATACCAAACAACGTCCACGCCAACGGCGCATCCACTGCCCGCAACGCGCTTAGTGCAATGGGGGTATACGTGCCCGCAATTAGAATATAGATCGTGCAGTGATCCAACACTTGAAACACTTTTTTTGCCATTTCATTTGTCAGACCATGGTAAATGCTAGACATCGTGTACAATAAAACCAGAGATGTTCCATAAACGGCAGCAGACACAACGCCAATCGAGTTGTGATGCGTGGCAGCCACGATGACGCATAACACGAGTGCCACAATACCAAACGCCCCGCCCACGATATGGGATACCATATTAAATATTTCTTCGCCCCTCGAATAATCTGGCAACCGTCTGTCCATCAACTTCGTTCTCATATAAATCCCCCCTGTGCAGTATATATTGCAAGGAGTATACCACGAACGACTGAAAAAGTAAACCTGTCGGTCACGAGCCAAACGCAAATTTTGTGATGTACAAGGATGCAATCACCCCAACAAAGTTGGCGATTAATGCCGCCGATAGCGTGTACCGTGTCTTTGTAATCTTCACACTCATAAAATAAACGCTCATCGTATAAAAAACTGTTTCGGTGCAACTCATCATCACCGAGACGAAGCGCCCAATGAAAGAATCCGGTCCAAAATTTTTAAACAGATCCAACAGAAGCCCCGTTGATGCCGACGACGAAACAAGACGCATAAAAATAAGCGGCACGGTTTCTTTTGGTATGCCGATGACATTGGTGAGCGGTGACACGATATAACTTAAAACGTCTAACCCACCAGACGCACGCAATATGCCAACCGCCACCATCAACCCGACAAGCGTCGGCATAATTTGGAGCACCGTCTGAAACCCGTCTTTTGCCCCCTCGATAAACACATCGTAGATGTCGACCGATTTGTAGTAACCGTGCAACAGTATGCCGACAAAAAGGAGCGGCACCATAAAATCGGATATCAAAATCATGATTCTCATTTCCCTGGCCACCTCTCAATCACCTTAACAATGAAAACGGCGACGACCGTCGAAACCAACGTCGCCAACAGACCCGGCCCCAAAATTTCTGACGGGTTGACCGAGTTGTACTGGCTTCTGTACGCAATAAGATTGACCGATATGATTTGAAGAGACGACATATTAAACACCATAAACATACACATCGATTTGCTTGCCACTTTTTTATTGGGATTAAGTGTCTGTAATTCCTGCATCGCCTTGATGCCGGCTGGCGTTGCCGCCCACCCTAGCCCAAATATATTGGCGATGACGTTTGTCGAGATGTAGTCGAGTGACTTATGCCCCTTCGGCACATCCGGAAACAAGAACTTTAAAAATGGCATCATTTTCTTGGAAAGCTTTTGAATCAGCCCTGATGCCTCTGCTATTTTCATAAGCCCCGTCCACATGGCCAAGATGCCCAACATTGTGATGCATACGCCAACCGCATCCTTCGACGATTGGATGGCCGCATTTGTAACCTCTGGCATCTTTCCATTGATTGCCGCAATGGTGATACCCAGTAAAATCATTCCGCCCCAAAGATAATTTAACATATTAGCCTCGCCTCACTTACACCATGTTTTTATACTTTTGGTATGTCCTTCCTTCGTTATCCCATTATATTCTTGGGGCAATCGCTTTATGTACGAGTCTCTCCACTCCTTTTTCTCTTTAAAAATTATTTTTTTACATTTTATTCAACTATTTGACTTTTTTCGTTAAATGTGGTAATATTTGTCTGTTACAAAAGCAATACCAGTTTTTTGGGGAAATTGTTGTAGATTTTAATTTAGAGAGGGATGGTTTTTTATTATGAAATCAATGGGGATTGTAAGAAGAGTAGATGAACTAGGTCGAATTGTTTTACCGAGAGAGCTTAGAAGGAGTCTTGATATAAACATCAAAGACCCAATCGAGATTTTCACAAGCAACGACAAAATCGTACTAAAAAAATATGAACCGGCGGATATTTTTACCGGTGAAATGGAAGACTTGATTGAATTCGAGGGCAAGAAAGTTTCAAAGGCGTCTATTGAAAAGATGGCGAAGCTTGCTGGCTTCACCTTAGTGCCCGGCGAGCCCTCTGAAGCGGCAACGCCTACAGAAGAACCAGAAAACTTCGAGTTAGACAACGAAGAACTTTAAAACAAAACCCCCACTTCTAAAACAAGTGGGGGTTTTGTTTTTTTAATTTCCAAGTTCGACACTGATGCTCGTGAACACGTCTAACAAGTCATTCACCGTAAGCGCGGCCTTTTCTTCATCTGTCTTATCCAGTAGCGCACACCCTTTGTGCATCATCAGAAGACGATTGCCAAACTGAACGGCATATTTTAAATTATGGGTAATCATAATCGTTGTCAAATGCGATTCTTGCACGATTTCATTTGTCAGTTCCATAATGATCTCGCACGTTTTTGGGTCAAGGGCAGCGGTATGTTCATCCAAAATTAAAATTTCAATCGGCGTCAACGTACAGATGAGAAGCGCCAATGCTTGGCGCTGACCGCCTGATAGCATGCCCACGTGTGTATTGATTTTGTCTTCAAGGCCAAGCTTTAATCTTTCTAGCTGCGTTCTATAAAAATCAATTCTCTTTTTATTGACGCCCGGGGATAGATTAAAGCTTTTTCCTTTGTTGTCGGCCATGGCCATATTTTCTAATATGGTCAACGAAGGGCACGTGCCCTTGGACGGGTCTTGAAACACCCGCCCGATATATTCTGTTCGTTTATATTCTTTTAGGTTTGTAATGTCTTTGTCGTGCAAGTAAATTTTACCACTGTCGACAGGAAGGTTGCCGCAAATCAAGTTCAAAAGGCTCGACTTGCCCGAACCATTGCTCCCGATAATGGTTACAAACTGTCCGTTTTCAACATCCAGTGAAAAATCATCAAATAAAGCCATTTCGTTGATATCACCGGGGTTATACGTTTTTGATAGATTTTTGATGCTAAGCATTGTGATTTCCCCCCTCGATCATACGGCTTGTTTATGAGATTTATTATTGAGCACAAGCGTGATAAGAAACAATATAGCGGTCACAAGATTCAAATAATTGGAATCGACACCAAAGGTAATGGCCAGCGCAATACACGCGTTGTAAATGATGGCGCCAAAAATGACCACCGTTGTGCCTTTTAAAAACTTAAATCGTTTGAACGTATTCATGCCAATGATGACAGAGGCAAGGCCGACAATGATGACGCCCTTTCCCATCGAAACATCAAATACACGTTGGTATTGACACCAGACAGAGCCTGCCAATGCAACCAGTGCATTCGACACAGCCAAACCGATAATTTTGACAGTTCCAGAATCCTTCGCAAGCGCTGTGACAAAGTGCACGTTGTCACCGACTGCACGAACAAGAAAGCCCGATTTTGTTCTTAAATACAAATCAAGCAACAGCTTGATGCAAACGACGATGACAAACGCGACAATCAGCTTGTGATACACCGTGTGCAGTGGGTCTGCTGTAAATATCGTCGTCTTGGTAAAAATAGGCAAGTTGGCTTTTCCGGCAATGAGCAGATTGACCGAATACAAACCGGTCAACATAATGATACCGGATAGCAAATCTGTAATTTTTAATTTAACATGGATCAGACCAGTGATCATGCCGGCCAGTCCTCCCAAGACGAGTGCCACAAGGCAAGTCAAGTAGGGGTTAAAATCGTTTGCAATTAAAATGGCCGTGATGGCGGCGCCAAGAGGGAACGTACCCTCTACTGATAAATCCGGGAAGTTTAATATCTTATAGCTTATATACGCGCCCAACGCAACGAGACCGTAAATACATCCCTGTTCTAAAATTCCGATTAAAATATCCATGGCTTATTCCGTTTTCTCTTGTGGTGTGGCAGTTGGCGTGTTGGCGTCCATTGCAGTGGCGTTTGCAAATTCAGCCGGTACGGGGATGCCGAGCGCCGCGCAAGCCGCAAAGTTTACATATGCTTGGCTTTCTGCCGCATACTCTACCGGTATATCCGATGCTTTTTCGCCTTTCAAGATGCGTGCCGCCATCTTTCCTGTTTGTTCACCCAATTTAAAATAATCAATGCCCTGAGAAGCAAGACATCCAGCGCGCAGTTGTTCAGGCTCTGAGCCAAAAACAGGAATCTTTTTCGCATTTGTTTTTTCTAGCACGGTAGACAAAGACGTCACAACGGTGTTGTCCAAAAGGTTGGCAAAACACTCTGCGCCGTCAGCAATTAACGCATCCACCGCAATTGGGATGTCTTTGGCGTCGTTGATGCCTTTCGAGATAATTTCAAAACCATATGTAGGCGCGATATCTTCTAGCATTTTAAGTTGCACAGTAGAATTGACTTCGCTTAGTGTATACACGACACCAACCTTGTGTGCGCTTGGTAAAAATGTGCGCATCAACTCCATTTGTAGCTCCACAGGCAAAAGGTCGGAGGTGCCTGTCACATTGTGCTCGGGCTTGTCTAAGCTAACCACGATACCCGCCGAAACAGGATCTGTAACCGCCGAGAACACAACGGGGATATCTGTGTCTTGGGCATTGTTAAACGCCGTCTGGGCAGACGGTGTGGCGATACCGCAGATGAGATTGTATTTTTGGGCGACAAACGAATTAGAGATGGTGTTGGCTTTGGACATATCCGCTTGGGCATTTTGCAAATCGATTTTAATGTTTTCGCCGTCTACATAGCCCGATTCTTTAAGACCCTCGGCAAAGCCGTTGTAACAATTATCCAACGACGGATGGGGCGCAAACTGGTTAACACCGATTAAAATGACATCTTTTTTCGAGAGTGCGCCAGAACAGCCGTATAAAGACGAACCTACCGTCATAACGGCTAGCACCAACGCAAGCTTTTTAAACAAATTCCTTTTCATAGATAATCCCTCCAGATTTTTTTGAATGCATCCGTATATATAAAATAAAAAAAACTCTTGTCTCACTGTATCATGAGACAAGAGTAAAATAGACTCTTGCAGTACCACTTAAAATTGGCTCGAAGAAACGAACCTACCTCCAAAGTACACAAGCATGCGCAAATCCAATATATTCACTCACTCCAACTCAAAGGTTCAACAGTAGTGAGTATACACAGAAAGCAGGATACTGTCAAGAGATTTTTTCGATACAGCCCTAGTGCTTACTGGTGTTAGCGCCTTTTATCTCGCAAACTCTTCGTATGCAAGCATGCCCAAAATAAACGCGCCGACGCCCTTCATATCGTTACAAATAATCGGCTCACTAATATAATATTCGAATGTGCCGTCACGCTTTTGTTTGTTGCCAAGACCGGCTACTTCGCACACCTTGTTCAAATTCACATAGCCTTCCGCCGTAACCAAGATAAACTCGTCGATGATGCCGTTAAAGGTTTTGTCTATGGCACTCACCCACTTGTCGCCTTGGATATAGCCTTTGTTGTATGCCTTTGTCATCGAATAAAAAATCATGCAAGTTGCAGAAGCTTCGATGTAGTTGCCCTTGCGTTCTTGCTTGTCGATGACTTGGTACCAACAGCCAG
>JAVBJY010000188.1:0-2817 GCA_031546735.1 Eubacteriales bacterium | reverse complement strand
GGGGTTTGGGGCGGCGCCCCAAGGTCTTACTCTTTTCAATTTTTTTAATGCACAACCTAAAAAGACTGGCGAACATGCATGAATGCATGTTCGCCAGTCTTTTTATACGGTTATTTATAGCGCAACGTCGTATCTGTTTCTCGTCGGCGGTTTTGCGCAAAGCGCTTTTAGCTTGCCGATATTGTTCACGAAATGTTCTGTTTTTTCATGGAAGTCAAGTGCTTCTTGGTCTTTCCATTTTTCGATAAACGCAACGGCATCCGGCTCGTCTAACTCCTCATATAAATGATACTCGATGTTCCCCGCTTCCTTTTGAGAACCTTCGATCATGAGTTTTGCAATTTCTTTAAATGCTTCTTTCTTTCCTTCTTGCAATGCAAGCTTTACAACTATTACAATCACAACAGTCACCCTCCTAAATATAAATCTAATGTAATGTGTTCCTCGTAGAGTATACGCTACGCACAGCGTGTCGGTCAAGTTTGAAAACAGCTTTTTCCGATAAACTCTCTGATAATCGAATTGGTTGGGATCTCTTCACTGCCCACCGCCAAAAAGCTATCCAAAAACTTAATGAGCCGCCTTGCCTCGGTATATTCTGGTGCCTCGTTTGTAATGTTAAACAACAGCGGCTCTACATACTGTTTGAGCACGCTTAACTCGTAGACCAACGCCGAATTGAACATGATATCTGCTTCGTTTTGGAATGGAAAGATGTAATTGCGCTCGCCTTCCATGACCTTGTGCCACATGGCAATCGTCATCTTCGCGTCAAACGACCGAAACTGGTTGTCGCGTACGATACGCCGTATGATGCGTGTATCGGTTGTTGCAATTCTGTTGTGCGAGTCTAAGTTCAACTGGGTTAGCGCACTAATAAAGATTTTAAATTTGCTTTCTCTTGGCACAAGAGCGGTCAACTTTTCATTTAAGCCGTGTATGCCCTCGATCACGAGCACTTCATCCTTGTGTAGCTTGATAAAATCACCTTTGTACACCCGTTTGCCTGTCACAAAATTAAAGGAAGGAATTTGTACCGTTTCACCCTTTAACAGATTGTTGATATCAGTGTTGAATTGCTTTAAATCAAGTGCCTCCAGACGTTCGTAATCCCTCTGCCCGTCGTCGCCCACTGGGGTATCTTCTCGGTTTCGATAATAATTGTCGATGGACACAATGTATGGCCTGATGCCGTTCACCCGCAATTGGATACAGAGCCGTTCGGCAAACGTCGTCTTTCCGGACGAAGAAGGCCCCGCAATGAGTACGATAGACTTTTGTGAATGAACGATTCGGTCGGCTATGTTTGCGATCTTTTTTTCATGCAACGCCTCTGATATGAGCACGATGTCTTTGATCCTTCCATGACAAACCATGTCGTTTAATGCGCCCACTGTGTCAACGTTTAAAATCTTCGCCCATTGTGACGATTCCATAAACACCTGTGAGATTTTTTCAGAATACGTGATATTTTTTAACTCGTTGGAATCCCGCCGTGACGCAAACTGCAAGAAGAACCCCTCGTTGTATTTGACAAGCTTAAACACCTTCAACACAGACGTAGTGTACGCCATGGCACCATAAAAATAATTATAGATGTCACAGAGGCGATAAAAGCTGATGTTCGACGTTCGTCTATAGCGCAGAATATTAATCTTCTCGCCGATATCAAATTTCTTTGCAAGCTCGATGCCCTCGTCAAGAGACACCGACAGCTTTTGAATCCTTTCGCCTCTTTGCACAATTTCTTTCATTCTCTCTTCAATTTGTGCCAGCACGTCGTCTGTCAAGTCGATGTCGGGTGTTCTGCAATAATAATTTTTGTTTAAGGAATGTTCTAGCACCACCCGCGCGGTGTCCCCGAATAACTGTTTGATGGCACACACCATCAAAAACGTCACACTGCGTTGGTACACCCGAAACCCGTTCTCATCTGTAATATCCAAAAATGAGACGCAACAATCCTTTGTCAGCACATGATGCAATTCCTTCAGGCTGTTGTCCATTTTGGCTACCAAAATAGGATTTTTTAAAGACGGCTCATATTGCTTGCTTAGTTCTGCTAATGTGGTGCCTTTCGGCACTTCGATCGGCGCATTTTGACCCACCGTCACTTGAATATATTCCATATAGCACCTCTTTCTTATAGTATCTGCAACGTCTGGCCGTCTACTTGTGATTCGATACAGTCAAACCCCTCGCCGTGTAAATACCGGCAGAGCCGCTTGGTCACAATGACCTCGGTTTGGTAATGCGTTGCATCGATGAGGCAAAGCCCGCGATCGATTGCATACTGTGCATCATGATAGCGAACGTCACCTGTCACGTATACATCGCAACCCGCCTCTACCGCCCGTTGCATATATTTTGTGTTGGCACCCGATCCTGTGCAGACGCATACTTTTCGAACCAGACGGTCGCCCTCCCCGGCAATCGTCACATGTGGAAGGCATAACGTTTGTTTTATAAATTCGGCGAACTGCCTCAATGTGCATGCCGCCGCCATATACCCGATTCTGCCGATGCCATCTGAGGAAGGTGCATCGGCAAACAAGTGCTCTTTTTCTGTCAGGTGCAGTGTTTCAAACAACACATCGTTTGTTCCGCCGTCGGCCGCATCGAGGTTGGTATGAGAGGCATAAACCCCGATGCCGTTTTGTATCAGTTTGAATAGTCGGCGTCCGAGTGCTTCGTCCGTCGTGATGTGGCGGATGGGCTGAAAAATCAGCGGATGATGGGTGACCATCAACTGCGCCTTCTTTTCAATTGCTTCATCAATCACCGCGTCATTGATATCAAGGGCGACAAGTACACGTT
>JAVBJY010000118.1:0-2776 GCA_031546735.1 Eubacteriales bacterium | reverse complement strand
GACGAAGATGAACAGTAAATTCATCGACGCCATAGAACAAAGACGCTACTCTAACATTATAATATCATTTGGTCTTTTTTTCAAGTCATATTCTATTGTTACACGTAGCGAGGCCATTACAACTACATAAAAAAACGATATCGCGCCACGCCCTCCCTATAAATGTGACGCGGTATAGCATCGACATAAGAGCCTGTTGTGGACGAATTTGCGCTCATCTTTCTTTTGTCTTCACTGATTAAAACCAGAGGAGTGATGAGGAAGGCATGAACGAAGTAGCAGAATTAGAATTTGAAAAGTTAAAGTCGGCCGTGCTGGATATATTGGCCAGCAAAAGCGTAGGGCCAAAATCAGAGTTGCTCTATTATCAATTGCTCGTGTTTCATTTAAGTGTGACAAACTGCGCTGAAATACAACAGGCAATGGGTCCGCATATTGAGAACTTGCGCCAGAATGGCGGCAGCACAAGCAAGTTAGAGTTTTTCTCAAACGTCATCGCAGACAGCCTTGTTGAAATGACAGAGCTGTTGCGATTAGAGATGGAGCGTCTTTATGATGTGGTTCAAGAAGCGCCGCCCGCCTAAAAGAAAAAAGAACAACCCCGACCGCAAAAACGGACGGGGTTGTTCTTTTTTTAAGTTCGCAGAGCGAACTTCCTATTTCTCTGAAAAAATAGCGGTCTTTGAGCCTTCATTCCAGTTGACAGTAATGCCCAAAATCTCTGCTAGCTTACGAAGCGGTAAGAACGTAGCGCCGCCCTTGATCGTTGGCACAGCATCCTCAAATTTTGCGGCCTTGCCGTCAATTGTGAAGTCTGCGCTTCCCACATGCATCACAATTTTCTTTCCATCTTTTGTGAGTGTGATTTCTTGGGTTTGTTGTACCCAACCCACAGTGAAGCCAAATGCATCAGCTACCGCCCGTAGTGGCCCCATGGTGCGCCCTTTTTCTGCGTAAGCCGGTGGATCACTGTTCAACATCTTGCCATTTACCACAACGTTTACGCTTGGCGTTTGGTTTGCTTTTGTTGGGCTTTTTGGTGGGGCATCAATCGTGTTTAGTGATGGGATAATTTCTAACAAAACGGTAACACGGTTAATTTTGCCGCCTACATTGGCGGTTGCATTGATCTCGTAGTAATTGTTTTGTCCGTTTTTGTCATCATAGACAAAAGACAACTTGTAGTCCTTCCAATTTTCGCCTTTTAGCTGTGCAAATGAATCGCCGCAAAGGCCATATCTGCTTTCGGCTTCGGCTGCATCTTCATTCGCCGCATCGTATATTTCTTTTTGCTTTTCCCACGCAACCGTATCGAACGCCTCGTCTGTCTGTGGGTTTTGGTCAATGATATAGTTGATTTTTGCCAAACAACTTCTCGTCACGTTAAGGGAGTAAGTGTTTTCCGCTTTTGGATCTGTGCTAGGGGTTAAGCCCTCTTTTACAAATTCGATGGATAAATCGGCTTGGTCTTTCACCGCCATGGCATAAAATGCGTTGCTTGGTGCATTGTCTGGCTGAATCACCGACGCACTTTTACCGGCCTGCACCAACTTGAGACGAATCGCGTCGTTTGGCTGTCCGCCCGCGGCAAAAACAGGGACACAATTCAGCACCATAAGCGATGCCAATAGTAAACTCACAAATTTCTTTTTCAAAATCATCACGCCTCCTCAATTTTCGTTATCCTGTGATACTGCTTTTGTTTCCAAGGTGTATAAACTACTTCCACCTTTCAAGCAGTATAATGGATTTTGGCGCTGTCGTCAACTTCGCATTTGTACATCGTGCAGTAGGCTCATTCCATAGAGTTGCGATAATGGGCGGCAAAATCCTTGTCTTCTCTTTGGATGTGATTCATGAGCCATGAGCCCAACATCCGGTTGGCTTTTGTAATCAGTGTGGCCGACGCGCCCTCGGCTTCGGCTCGTTGTTTTAATTCTAATACTTGCCTTTCTAAATCATGGTGCAGTTGTTTATGCTCGTTCCGCTTATGATACCGGCACTCTTCTTGATATCGTTCTTCCTCCCGAAAATGGGTTATGATTTAAGTTTCTAAAAAATTAAGCATCTCCATAATGACGTCTTGCTCTGACCCTTGGGTTCAATATTCATAAAGATTGTTCACCCGATTGATGATCTCTTGGTGTTGCCTGTCGATTTCTTGTATGCCTGTTGCTAAATTTTCGCTCCATTGTATCATTTTATCTGCTCCCCCTTATTTTTAGGCTCTTGGTTTTAATTTGAATTTGTTCACCATACCACTAAACATTTCAGCTTGGCTTAAAAGCTGTTGCGCCGACGCCGCGGCTTCTTCACTCATGGCCGAGTTTTGTTGGGTCACTTTGTTAATCAACACCGTCTCTTGGTTCAGAATGTCTGTATCTTTCCGTTGTGAGCTAGATGCAGAATAAATGTCTGATACAATGTCTGAAACTTTATTTATTTTTTCTACGATGCTCTCGAGTGTTTCGGCTGTGATGTGGGCGATTTTCGTGCCTTTGTCTACCCTAAGTTTAGAGCCTTCGATCAAGTCTGTCGTTTGCTTTGCTGCCGTTTGGCTTCTCATGGCAAGGTTTCTAACCTCTTCTGCCACAACGGCAAAGCCCTTTCCATATGCCCCCGCTCTGGCGGCTTCTACCGCCGCGTTTAAGGCAAGCAGATTGGTCTGAAACGATATATCGTTAATAATCTTAATGACGCTCGATATATCATCCGAAGATTCATTGATCTCTTGCATGGCCTGCAGCATGTCTTGCATGTAAGAATCGCTCTTGGC
>JAVBJY010000230.1:0-2985 GCA_031546735.1 Eubacteriales bacterium | reverse complement strand
CAGCGCCTCTTTTTCTTTCTGCGAAACGCTGTCTAAATCGATTTGTGCTAGGATATCGCCAGATTGATTCACTTGTAAAACATACCGATTGATCGTTGGCTTGGCGTCAACATCCATCAAAATCACCTTTTTCTTATCCTCTTTCCTATATTGTATGCTTATACTCCACGTGGGATGAAAGGTGTGGGGAATCAAAAAAAACTGATGCCCCTCCAGTTCCGGAGGAGGCATCAGTTTTTTTGGTGATACGGCGTACACAGTTTTCCTTACAGTGGACCGCTACGGATATAGCCGTCTTGCCGGGAAAACATGGTATGCTCATATCGTGATTTTAAATTCATTTGTTCAGAACCCATGACAATCTGCACGCCAGGGTGGGCAACGCCATGAATGGCAACAAAGCCCTTTCCAAAACTCGCGACTCTTTCGTCAATACTCTCTTTTTCTGCCGTTAACTGCGCTTGTATGCTGATCAACTGAGCCAACGTCGCTTTGGATTTTTCGAGTTGTACTTCCTTTTCAGGGGTCAATCTGCCTAATGCTTGCAATTGACCCAAAAGGTCTATCGCCATTTCAACGGATTTCATTGTTTTCTCGTTTGCCGCCAATTCATCTGGGATTTCACGGTATCGTTTCAGCGTGTCTGGATCGCTACCGACCTCAACGATAGTTGTAGTTAGGCTATCATTGCCCAATACGTTGGCGTCGATTCGGGTGCGTGCCGTGAGACGCCCGCCTACCACAACACCCTTGCCTACCACATGGATGGTGTCGCCACTTCGCACGGAGGAATTATAGATATATGTCGTTTCAAGCTTGCCCCCGACAACTACACTGCCCGCTTGAATAAACTTACTTGTAATGTTTCCGTCTGCGCGGAGCAGACCCTTTGCGCCACCATTGAATCCATTGCGGATAATAATATCGCCGCCCGCAAGCACGGTTGCCATTTCTACGGCACCGTTCACTTCGACGTTTCCACTGGCTTTCACGTAAAATCCGGTTTGAATGTTGCCTTTTACAAAGACGTTTCCGTTAAATTCTATATTGCCAGTAGCGACAGAAACGTCACCATCTACTCGGTAAGTGTCAAATACACTGACCCGATCGTTAACATAGTCTACTTGTCCATCCACATCTGCAAAAAGCTGAAGCTTGTCCGGCGAGAGCACAACATTTCGTCCGGTCGGAATCGCAATGTCCTTGCCGGCTTTTGGCACAATCGTCTGCCCGCATACATCCACACCGGGCATGCCATGTGTTGCTGGCGTTTTAACAACCAATACGTCTCCCTTTGACACGGTTTGAATAAGCCCGAGGTTTTTAAAATCGACAGTGCCATCTGGGTTTAGGTTTAATGTCAAATTCTTGTGTAGGTTAAATTGATACTCTAATTTGGCGTCATCGCCTGTGACACTCTTTGTTCCCTTTGCAATGGTGATGGGTGTGCTAAAATCGGGCTGCTCTGCCAGTCGCGTCAATGCGACTTGGTCGACACCGTTTATGATGCTATGTTTTGCAAGCACGCTTTGTAAATATGCCAATGTCAGCGGTGCTCCCATGGGATCGGACTTTAACAACATAACCGCTTCGAGCTTAGAATTGTAGAATTTAATAATCGCATTGACGAGTATCGGATTGCCCATAAAACTTGCCTCCTGTCCAAACGTAGGGTTACAGCTTCGCGCCAAGACCTAACTTTTCAATCAAAGCTGGAATTGCTTTTTCGAAACAAACACCATACCGCAACTCTTGTTTTAAATCTACTGTGTGTTGAATGCACAGACAGGTGTAATCGACAGCAATTTGCACTGCCTCTGACAAGGAAAATTCATTCATCAACCCCGCCAACAACGTACTTCCAAACACATCGCCTGTGCCATGATAGTATCCATCGATTTTCTTTGCGAAATTGTATGTGACTTCTCCTCTCTTCTTGGTATAAGACGCCGCGCCTAAATTTTCATCATCAAAATAAACACCCGTCAAAACAACCATTTCTGGACCCAAGTCTGCCAACTCTTTTAGCATGTTTTCGATATAGTCTTTTGTGTATGGTCCCTCTGTATACTCTCTGCCTAAAATAAAGGCCGCTTCTGTCAAATTTGGAACGATAATATCGCCTTTTTGGCACAACTTCGCCATGCCTTTTGCCATATCTGGTGAATAGATGGAGTAGAGCTTGCCATTATCTGCCATAACAGGGTCAATCATAATCAGCGTGCCTTCACGCTTAAATGTATCAAACAAATTGGCAACCAAATCGATTTGTTCGAAAGAGCCTAAAAATCCACTATACATCGCATCGAATTCAAGACCCAAAGACTGCCAGTGCTTCGAAATCGGTTCAATATCACTGGTTAAATCTCTGTACGTAAAGCCTGTAAAGCCGCCTGTGTGCGTAGAGAGCACGGCAGTGGGTAAAACGCTTGTGTCTAGGCCAGCCGCCGAAAGGATTGGAAGGGCCACGGTAAGGGAGCATCTTCCTACACAAGAAATATCATGTATCGCTGCAATTCTCTTTTGTTTATTCATAATCCACCTCTAAAATAATATTTTGAACGCGACTTCTTGTCCCATTTTAAATGTATTCGGAACAGTGCGTACTTTTTATGTTGTTATAATTTGCAATGTGGGTGTCTGCAAGAATCATACACTTTAAGTGCGATGATGCACTCTTCTCTAAGTCTGCGTGGGTTTAACGCGCCAGTATTGGCACCTGCTACGTCCTCACAAGCTGTTTTTCGATTTGCATTGGCATTGGCTAATTCAAATGCTCCCATATTATAAAATCCCCCTTAATATTTTTTTAAGATGTTACAAGGTGTTTCGTATTGAAGACTTGCTGTATTACCTCTCCTCAATACATAGTATGGCATTGTGAGAATATTGTGATAAAAGTTTAAAAAAACTTTAACGGGGGATGTTTTATCACAGGGTAGTACAGATCGAATGAACAACCCCGCCGCAAGCGGACGGGGTTGT
>JAVBJY010000074.1:0-3336 GCA_031546735.1 Eubacteriales bacterium | reverse complement strand
AAAGTGCATCGCGATTGCAACCGACAAAAAGCCCGCAACTGTGCCGAAAACTGTCATTTTATCCATAAAAAGCACCTAACTTTCTTTTTAATATCATACATTTAGAATGAAATGGATGTATAATCCAATACTTATATTTTTTCCGATTGTATGATTGTAGCATAGATAGTGAAAAAATAAAAGACCAATTTCAGTATTTTATGATAATATATTGCCGCCAAGAAGCAAGACGAACAGACAATATAAAACACCGATATGTAGCACCAGTGAGAACCAGTAGACAAGATGAAAATAAATTTTTCTTGTTTTGTGGTGAAAGATGGTCATGCCGAGCAAGCCACCCAAAAAACCGCCCACTACGCCCATCCACAGCAGGTGCGCTTCTTTGATGCGCCACGCGCCTCGGGTCGCACGTCGTTTATCTACCCCCATCATACAACATAATATGATATTCACGCACACATAATATATGCCAATTACCAACCGAATGTCCATGAAACATAGCCCCCCTTAAAATCGCGTTGCTTCATCTTGGTTCTATCGAAAAAAGAACCCCTCCAAAACTTAAAGTTTCGAAAGGGCTTCGCGCAAATGTAGCCTAGCGAACGACGTTTCTCCAGTCGAGATCGCCGCGGTCAAGGGCAAGCAAGAGCACTTCGGCTGTCGCCAGATTACTTGCAAGTGGGATGTTATGAATATCGCACAACCGTAGCACACTGTTGATATCAGGCTCGTAGCTTTTTTGGGAAACAGGATCTCTCAAAAAAATAACGAGGTCGATATCGTTATTGGCAATTTGTGCGCCAAGTTGATGCTCACCCCCAAGTGAGCCTGCTAAATATTTATTAACCGATAGGCTTGTGTTCTCTTCAATAATTTGACCAGTCGTACCGGTGGCAAACAGACGATGTTTCACCAAGATGTGTCTGTATGCAATACAAAGGTTTTCCATTAAAACCTTTTTGCTGTCATGTGCAACCAAAGCAACGTTCATATTTGTGTTCACCCCTCAAAAAAAGATTTGGGCTTTCTCATTCCTACATTAAGGACGAGCCCAACTGCAATCATATTTACCCACATAGAACTACCCCCATAACTGACAAATGGAAGTGGCATGCCGGTATTCGGCAACAGGCCTGTCGCCACACCGACATTGATAAATGTCTGGAAGGCAAACATACCAGCAATGCCAGACACAACCAACGTGCCTAAGAAATCCATCGCCATGTATGAGGTGATAAGACATTTCAAAATAATCAAAAGCATCAAAAAAAGAACGCCGACACAACCCATAAACCCAAACTCTTCGCCGATAACAGAGAAAATAAAGTCGTTATGAGATTCGGGCAGATAGCTAAGCTGATTGATGGTGCCGTTATAGAGCCCCTTGCCCTGTAACTGCCCAGAGCCAATGGCCCAGATCGAATTTTTGGTCTGGTAGTAAATCGGGTCAGACAGGTCAGGGTTTACAGCGGTCACAAGGCGGTTAATCTGATACGGCTCTAAAAATGTGCCTAAGATTTTGTGCTGTTCACTCTTTAGATCCATCATCACGACAGCGGCCAAAATTACAGCCACCGTAATGGCAACAGAAATATATTTCATGCCGATTTTTCCAATAAATAAAAGCACAAGCATAATGGCAAGGATCACCAAACTGGCGGAAAGTGATGGCTGTTTTTGGATCAAAATAACCGGTATAATCGTAAGTGCCACAATCGCCAGAAGCATAAATATATTATTAATCTTTTCGTCATTTTTGTCAATAAATTTCGCCAGACTGAGGATCATAAATATTTTGGCAAACTCGGAGGGCTGTATGCCAAAAAGCCATCTTGACACGCTGTCACCCGTGCCAACCACCAACACAAGCACGAGGAGCAATAGGTTTAACAGATAAATTGGGATATAAAATTTGCAGATAAACCGATAATCGACAAAGGCGGCGACAAGCATCAAGAGGACGCCTGTCGCAAACCATATGATTTGGCTTCGGTATTCGCTGTCGGACAGGTTCGATTCGATGTTGATTCTTGTGGCACTGCCGATAATGGTGATGCCAAACAGCACCAACAGCCCAATCAAAACGACCAGTATAAAGTCAAACGAAAGCAATTGTTTTTTTGTAATCATGGGCGTACTCCCCTTTAAAGTAAATGTGGCAAATAAAGTGCATAAAGATTAGACACGGACGTAGACCCCCTTAGGCGGCACACATCCGTGTCTAATCTTTATCTTATGCGGTGTAAACAGTGGCAAACGGCTAAACTTGACTCTTACGCATACTTTTAATCGGAATATTTGCCAAAAGAACAGGCACGTTTCCGTTGTTCTCTTCAGAAAGTGTCTGGGTAATTTGAATATCCAACCCTTCTTCGTCGATCTCCATGTAGTTCGAAATTACACGAATAATATCATTTTTTAACATTTCTAAAATTTGTGTCGAACAATTGACTCTGTCATGGATGAGCACAAGCTTTAATCTATCCTTTGCTACGTCTTTAGATAAAGTCTTTTTATTAAATAGGCCAAATAAATCCATCTTATCCTCCCTCTTTTTCCTTCAATGGCACACGTACTAAGAGCTTAATTTAAAAAATTTCAACATTCTGACAAAGAAGTTGTTGTCTCCATCGAGTTCCATAAGCGGAACGTCGTTTCCGATGATGCGCTGGGTGATGTTTCGGTAGGCTTGTCCGGCCCTTGAATTTGGGTCAAGCACAGCAGGCTCCCCACGGTTGGCTGAAACGACAATGCTTTCGTCGTCGGGCACGATGCCGATAATATCAATGGCCAATATGTCTGTTACATCGTCCATCGCCATCATATCGCCTCGTTTGACCATATCGATGCGGATGCGGTTGAGGATAAGGGTTGGCGCTTCGATTTCGTTTGCTTGCAACAAGCCAATGATCCGGTCGGCGTCGCGAACAGCCGATACCTCGGGCGTCGTGACAACAATGGCCTTGTCGGCACCGGCGATTGCATTTTTGAAGCCTTGCTCGATGCCCGCAGGGCAGTCGATCAGTATGTAATCAAATTCTTCTTTTAACGTTTCACATAGTTTTTGCATCTGTTCGGGGCTGACAGCAGACTTGTCCTTTGTTTGCGCCGCAGGCAATAAAAACAATGTCTCATAGCGTTTATCCTTGATTAATGCTTGCTTTATCCGGCAATTGCCTTCTACAACGTCTATTAAATCATATACGATTCTGTTTTCAAGACCCATTATAACATCCAAGTTTCTAAGACCGATGTCGGCATCTATCATAACAACTTTTTTACCTGCAACGGCAAGGCCTGTGCCCAGATTTGCAGATGTTGTCGTTTTGCCCA
>JAVBJY010000043.1:0-8200 GCA_031546735.1 Eubacteriales bacterium | reverse complement strand
TACGATATTGTCAATCGTCTTGACGATGTGCTTGATGAATTTGACAAAGTGATAGGTCTTGATCTTCTATACGCCATTCACCTGAATGACAGCAAAAATCCATTCGAAAGCCATAAAGACCGTCATGAAACAATCGGGGATGGCGCGATCGGTATGGAAGCACTCGTAAACGTGATCAATCATCCAAAACTGCGGCATCTGCCATTCTATTTAGAAACGCCCAACGAGTTGCCCGGACACGCAGAAGAGATTAAACGCCTTAGAGAGAATTATCGTGATGAATAGAGTTTTCTTGCTTGCGTTATGAAGAAGCAGAAAAGGGCGATGAAAGCTGCAAAGCCAATGGATAAGGAGTAACGTTGTGGAGCAAAATATACAAGAACAGCTATTTTCTATGGCAGAAAGTGAGTATCAAAAGTTTTCCGCCTCACTGCTACCCGGCGTCGATCATATAATAGGCGTTCGGTTGCCCAAACTTCGCAAGCTTGCCAAACAAATTGCGAAAGAAGATTGGCAAGCTTACTTTGAAGTTGTGCATGCAAAAAATGAAGAAATTGAGTATTTTGAAGAGCGTATGTTGCAAGGCATGGTCATTGGCTATATGGATACAGATGTGGGAACAATCGTAACCTACATGGCAGACTTCATTCCTAAAATCGACAATTGGTCGGTTTGCGATAGTTTCTGCATTGGGCTAAAGTTCACAAAGCAAAACATGAAACAAGTGTGGGATTTTTTGCAACGGTATTTTGATTCTGAATCGGCGTATGAGGTTCGGTTTGGCGTGGTGATGCTGTTGGATTTTTATATCGACGAAGAGCATGTCGAACTGGTTTTGGATATTTTAGACAAAGTGAATCATGGAGACTACTATGTAAAAATGGCCGTAGCATGGGGGATCTCTGTTTGTTATATAAAGTTTCCATACTTGACAATGGCGTATCTAAAGAACAATCACTTGGAGGATTTCACGTATAATAAATCTCTCCAAAAAATTACAGAGTCGCTTAAAATAGATCGAGATACAAAAAACAGGATTAAAAGTATGAAACGCATCCTATCAAAGTAAGGAGGGGAGATCATATGGCGTTAGAATATAGAGAAAAGTGGAATGCCGTCATTGGCAATGATAGCGCGTATGACGGGGTTTTCTACTATGGTGTAAAGACAACGGGTATCTTTTGTCGGCCGTCTTGTAAATCCAAAGAACCGAAGCCCACGAACGTTTCGTTTTTCGACAATATCGACCAAGCCTACGAATATGGTTTACGCCCGTGCAAAAGATGTAGGCCGGATTTGATCCAGTTTAATCCTATGGATGAAATCATGGAGCAAGCCAAAAAAATCATGGATACCTATTTTACATATCCAGAGACGCTTTCAGAAAAATTAAAAGAACTCGGCGTAAGTCAAAATTATTTTATCAGCTTATTTCGTAACAAATATAGCGTGACACCCGTGGAATACATTAAAAGTTTGCGGATCAAAAGGGCAACGGAGCTACTCTCTTCTAGCGAACTAACGATTTTAGATATAGCCATAAACTGTGGCTTTGGTGGTTTAACGACCTTCTATGAAGCGTTTAAAAAACAATTTGAAATGACGCCGAAAGAATACAGAAAATTATTTTGCTGTTAATAAATTGAGTACGGATGGGGCATGTTCGAACAAGGTGCATCCGCCGGAATGCTCTTTCATCAAAATATCGCTGTTTCTAAGGCTGACAAACAAAGGTGACTGTAAAGCCTGTCGCAACGAAACATTTTTGAGGTTGGTATCAGAGTGCGGTGAAAAAGGGCAAGGTTCAGCACCGCCTGATGCGTTGATATGGAAAAATCCACGTCCTGCCGCCATGCATCCACCCGTTTCCTTTTCGTCGCCGGGAAAGGAAACCAGTATGATGCCACTGTCTTTCGCGCGTAAATTGCTCAACCGTTCTGCCAAGCGGACACGTGCAGGCTAGTCGAGCGCAAGCGATTTGGATTCAAACGGAATATATTCTACAAACAAGGCGATTTTACAGCCTAAAGACGCAAGCCAATCTATGTAGGTTTCATTGGTCACGGTATCCAAGTTTTCTGCCGTCACGGTAATGGAGGCTCCAAACAGCAGTCCACTTTCTTTTAGTGTCTCCATATTTTCCATCGTTCTTTTATACATGCCGTTGCCTCGGCGACTGTCGGTTTGCGATTCATCGCCCTCGATACTTAAAATGGGAACAAGATTGCGGTGTTTATCAAGGGTTTTTAGTAGCGCATTGTCTAAGAGGGTGCCATTCGTAAAAATGGGGAATATGATATTCGGATGATTTGAAGCTTGGCTGATTACATCTTGACGCATAAGCGGCTCGCCGCCCGCCACTAAAATCATAGACACGCCAAGTTCGCCCGCCTCGCTAAAAATCCGATTCCACTCGGCTCCATCTAACGGATCATGCCCGGCACAAGGCTTTGTTGCGTGGGCATAACAACCCGCACAGCGCAAGTTGCAGTCGGACGTAATGCTGGCAATGAGAAATGATGGGATATGCTCACCTCTTTGCTCGGCTTTACGGCGAAGCTTTTCACTTTTTTTAGAATGGGTCGCATAGCGCATTAAAAATGCCGTTTCTTTCGGATTGGTTATGGTGGCCTTTATCGCATCTTTGACAAGGCTTTCTACACCATCGCTTAAATACTGTACAAGATCAAAATTATTTTCTATTGCAATCACCGCCTATCTGCTCAAGGAGCGTATATAACTTATATAAATAGTAGAAATTTAGTCGTTGATCGCCTCGATGCCAAGCCGTTTAAGTTCGGCAAGGTGATCCAACATATTCTGGAGCATCTCAGGGGAGTGTCCTTCCCAATCGAACAGCTCGCCCACGACGCGTAGTGGTTGTCTTGTGCGATAAGACCTCGTTGGGTTGCCCGGAAACTTCTTGTCCGTCAGATTGGGGTCGTTCTCGATGGGTCCGGTGGGCTCTACACGGTAGATTCGACCGGGTTTATCGCCCACTGCAAGTTCTGCGCCCCATGTTGCCGCCTCCAATGTTGCGGTTAGATAGACATAGTTGGCTTTTTTTCGCTCGCCATAATTAGAGCCATAGCCGGGTTCTAGCAAATCACCGGGCTTTAAGTCGGCTTTTGTGCCGTGGTAAAAAGGGCCAGCGTCAACCGCCGTTTGTTTGTACGCTTCACCCCACTGCCACATCGCGTCATGTATGGGCTTCAAGCTACGCCCTGTTTCTGTCAGTGAATACTCCACACGCGGGGGCACCTCGGCATACACTTTGCGGTGTACCAGTCCGCTTTCCTCCATGATGCGTAGATGTTGCGTCAGCACTTTTTGAGAAATCCCATCAAGGGATTTTTTTAATTCGCCGAATCGTTTTGTTCCTGTTAGCAAATCTCGGACAATCAGCACTTTCCATCGATCGCCCATGAGTGTCAAAGCCGTCTCCACCGGACAGGCGGGTAACTCATATTTTTTAAGCATCGTTCAACCTCCAAGCCCTTTGCATAGCAATCGTTTCTCAAAAGTAACTATAGCACTTTTAAGTGCTTACTTTACATTTAATCCTAGTAACATTATCATAGTATCAAAGCTTGAAGACGTCAAGCAAAAAAACAATTGGAGGGTACGAATATGAAGATTGCAATTATTGGCGCAACAGGAAAGGCGGGTACTTTACTCGTAAAGGAAGCCATTTCAAGAGGTCACGAGGTAACAGCGATTATCCGTGATGCAAGCAAGGGCACAGAAGCAAGTGTGAAAGTCATCCAAAAGGATTTATTCGATTTAACATATGAAGACATCAAAGAGAACGAGGTTATCATTGATGCCTTCGGCGCATGGACACCTGAGACACTTGCACTTCACCAAACGTCCTTGAAACATCTTGCGGATATACTCGTAGGAAAAGAGAATCGATTGCTTGTCGTCGGCGGCGCAGGAAGTCTATATGTAAATGCGGAGCACACAATGCGGGTGATGGATACGCCGGATTTTCCTGATATGTTTAGGCCTCTTGCGACGAACATGGGATTGGCATTTGATGCATTACAGACAAGAACCGATGTGAAATGGACGTATGTAAGCCCAGCCGGTAATTTTGTGGCGGATGGCATACGAACTGGTCAATACAGCATTGGCGGTGACGAA
Source organism: Eubacteriales bacterium (assembly GCA_031546735.1). Lineage (GTDB taxonomy): Bacteria > Bacillota > Clostridia > Lachnospirales > JAVBJY01 > JAVBJY01. The sequence goes on along the minus strand of JAVBJY010000043.1, from coordinate 4,054 downwards.
ATTATGGTGAACAGCAAAGGCGAAAGCCAAATCAGCTACGCAGACTATGCCATCGCCATGATTGACGAAGCAGAAGCAGGAAAGCATATCAACAAACGATTTACGGTAGTAGCTGAATAAAACAGATTGAAAGCGAGGAATGTGACATGCAAAACTATCAAGAATTTTTGACACAAAATCCTAACGGGGTCATGGGAACGGTGGAGAACGGAGAGGCAAGAACGCGTACGTTCCAAGTTCTTTGGGTAGAAGGGAATCAAGTTTACTTTTGCACAGGCAATCATAAGCCGGTTTGTAAGCAGATGAAAGAGAATGCGATCGTATCCTTTACAGCATTAGATGTGGATACATTTGAATCTGTCAGTATAACAGGAAAGGCTGTATTTATTGACGATCTTGCAGGAAAAACCAGAGCATTAGAAGAGAATCCGGGCATTCAGGATATTTATAAAACCCCTGATAATCCTGTGTTTGAGCTGTTGTATATTGAGGTTTCAAACGTGTCTTCCTTTATATTCTCAAATGGAAAGCATACTGCTTAGCGGGCCAAAGTAATATAGAAGCCCGTTGTTCAATGGTAGGCTTATGAAGGAGGGAATCGATATGAAAAAATCAGAGATACGTGTGTTGCTTTTGAACGAGTTGATAAAAGAACAAAATAAGGCGTTGGATATTCCCGCAAACACGTACGAGCAAGACCAATTGATTCGTAGCTTGTTCAACACCCGCCCGCCTTTGCCGGCAAGCGAAAAGCTAATCGAACTTCAAAATGCATATCTCCAAGGCATCATCAGTCAAAAGGTTATGACAGACAGTCACGCGCTACAGCCAATAAAAAGCAACATTTGCCTGTGGCGGGGCGACATTACGACACTAAAAGTGGAGGCGATTGTCAATGCGGCGAATGAGCAGATGTTAGGTTGTTTTTATCCTTGCCACCGATGCATTGACAATGCAATCCATACGTTTGCCGGGATACAACTTCGCTTGGAATGTGCAGACATGATGAAAAAACAGGGTACACCAGAGCGTACCGGGAAAGCAAAAATCACGGGAGCATACAATCTCCCGTGCAAATATATTTTGCATACAGTAGGGCCGATTATTCAAGGTAATGTGACCGATCATGACAGGGCGCTTCTTGCAAGCTGCTATCGTTCATGTCTTGCATTGGCAGAACAATATGATATTAAAAGCGTGGCTTTTTGTTGTATAGCAACAGGGGAGTTTTGTTTCCCAAATGAAGAGGCCGCAGAAATCGCTGTCAATGCGGTATCTGATTATTTTAAAAATAGCAACTGCGTAAAGAGGGTGGTTTTCAATGTTTTCACAGAGCAAGACGAACAAATCTACAAGCGGTTGCTTGGGTAATATACAGAAGGCAACCGATCTCATCAAACAGGCAGACCGCATCTTGGTTGGCATTGGCGCAGGCATGTCGGCGGCGGGCGGGTTAGACTATGCAAACCCGAAGCTTGCAGAAAGGTGGTACCCAGAATACTACAAAATGGGGCTAACCACGATCATAGACATCATGGCAAACTACTGGCCGAACACAGTCAGCCGACAGCCCGAGCGGTTTTGGGGCTTTTGGGCGAAGCATATTTTTCATATCCGCTATGAACCGCAAGCGACAAAGCCATATCTCGATTTGTTTAAAATTATAGCAGATAAAGAACATTTTATTGTGACGACTAACGTAGACGGACAACTTGAAAAAGCGGGGTTTAAAAAGGAAGAAATTTTTGCGCCACAAGGTGACTATGCGTTTTTCCAGTGTGCGAAACACTGCTGTGATGAGGTGTATGACAACCGACATATAATCGAAACAATGATTCGCAATATGCCCAATGCCCTCGAAATCCGCACAGCGGATATACCAAAATGTCTCCATTGCGGCGCATATCTCATGCCAAACCTACGATGCGATGAAAACTTTGCAGAAGCGCCGCACATGGGCAATAGGGCAGACTATGAAGACTTTATCAATTTACATCAAAACGAAAATCTAATTTTTCTTGAACTGGGGGTAGGCTTCAATACGCCGGGCATCATCAGGATCCCTTTTGAGCAAATGACAAAAGCCCTCCCCAATGCGACACTGGTAAGAATCAATACGACCGATGTACGTATGGCGACCGATGTCGGGGGGAAGGCTGTCTGCATTGCATCTGATGTATCGGCTGTACTTGAAGAAATTTACGCTAATACGCGCCTTTAATTACAAAATGGATAGTTTCCTCGCTTAATCATGCTATCACAACTCTTATGGCTTTAAGATAACTTTGATACAGTTATCTTGCTTCTTTTCGAATAGGTTATACGCGTTTTCACCGTCTGTTAGAGGGAGGCGGTGGGTTATGATATCGGTTGCGTCTATTTTCCCGTCTTGTATGAGTTTTAGGATGCCATCAATATACGTGTGTGCCGGGCATTGCCCCATTTTTAGGGTTATGTTTCTTGATGCAAATTCGCCTAGCGGAAAGGCGTTGTATTTTGCGCCGTACACACCCACCATCATGACGGTGCCACCTTTTCTAACGGCTTGCGATGCGATTTCGATTGCAGATTTTGAGCCGCCTTGCAACTTTAAAGCCGATTCTATTTTTTCTAATGTTGACATTTTGCCGTCCATGCCAACGCAATCGATCACGGCGTCTGCGCCGCCTTTTGTAATTTCTTTGATGTATGCGCCTGTATCGTCGTGATCCTCTAGGTTAATCACTTCAACATGGTTATATTTTTTGGCATGGGCCAATCTATAGTCTACGCAGTCTACAGCGATCACCCGCTTCGCGCCTTTAAACCACGCCCACTTTTGCGCCAACAAACCAACGGGGCCACAACCGAGTATGACCACCGTATCGCCAATTTTTACACCGGCAGACTCGACGCCCCAATAAGACGTGGGCAAAATATCTGTCGCAAATAAGACTTGCTCATCCGTCAAGCTTTCAGGTACGATCCGAGGCCCAAAGTTGGCATACGGAACACGTAGATATTCCGCCTGTCCACCATTGTAACCTCCAAAGGTATCACTATAGCCGAATAAGCCGCCGATCTCACCATAATCATTGGAATTATCGCATTGGCTAGACAAATCATGCGCACAAAACCAACAATGACCACAAGACACGGGGAAGGGCACAACAACCCTGTCGCCTTTTTTTAAGTTTGTAACGCTCTTGCCAATTTCTTCTACAATGCCCATCGCCTCATGCCCAATGACAGAGCCTATTTTGAGATTTGGGATAAAGCCGTGGAGAAGGTGTAGATCCGAGCCACAGATTGTGGTAGCGGTCGTTTTAATGATAATATCCTCATCATGTTCTATCATTGGCTCTTTTACATCCGCCAGTTGGATGTTTTTGACGCCATTAAATACCATTGCTTTCAAACGAAACACATCCTTTTGCTGAAACTTATTTTGTATCTTATTATGGGCATATGGGCAAGAATTATACTGGTTTAAAGTCTAGGTTAAGCTTCCCAATGAGCAGACAATGAATATAGTAAAGCAATAACCATTGGAGGTGTGCGTATGTACCCGTATTATACCAATTATTCAGAAAAAGAAGAGTGTAAAGAAATCCCCCTGAGTTTCCCCCCTCAACACCAAGATAGGCAACCGGGCTTAGAATATGTAATGAATCCTAGACCCATCTTTGATAATCCATATTATCGTGGAAGCGAAAAGTTGAAAGGCAAAACGGCGATTATAACTGGTGGAGATAGCGGAATCGGTAGAGCCGTGGCGGTTGCCTTTGCAAAAGAGGGGGCAAATGTAACGATTGTCTATCTCAATGAAAGGAAAGATGCCGTTGAGACAAAATATTGGGTTGAAAAATATGGGGCGAATTGTTTATTAATCGAAAGGGATTTAAGAAAAGAAAAAAATTCATGCTTTGCGGTTGAGAAAACCATGGAGACATTTGGCTGTATCAACATCGTAGTTAACAATTGTGGCGTTCAATTTCCACAGGAGAGCATCTTAGACATAACGGCAGAACAATTGATGGATACATTCTCGACCAATATATTTTCTTTTTTTCAT
>JAVBJY010000005.1:0-7033 GCA_031546735.1 Eubacteriales bacterium | reverse complement strand
CAAGCGGACGGGGTTGTTCATTCGATCTGTACTATACTATACGGCTTAGTCGTTGTCTTTTAAATTATTGATGAGCCTGTCTTGCGTAAAAGGCTTCAGAAGATAATCAATCGCGCCAATTTCGATCGCCTTCATCACGGTAGATTTACGCCCATCCGCCGAACAAACAATAATTTGTGCGTATTTGTCATATTTAATTAGATTTTTTATGACTTGTATGCCATCCAAATCGGGCAGATGAATGCCGATGATGATGAGATCGGGTTTTAACGTGGCATATTGTTCAATCGCCTCTATGCCGTTGCTTGCCTCGCCGACCACCGTAATGTTTTTGGGTTGCAGATATAGCTCCTGTAATTTTCGCATAAACTTAGCCGTGTCAACGAGTAAAACATTTTTAGCATAAATTTCTTGCCCCAAACCACTGGCCAACAATAGTTTATCTATTTCAGACTGATTTAAGTCCGCGTGTTCGTCCACTTCGTTTAGTTCCAACTCATCCATCGCCACTGCCTCCTAAATATAATGGGAATAAATTTCATATTATATGTATTCTATCATAAAGTTCTTGATCATGCACAAATTTTTATCATATTTTAGAAATCCTAGCGATTGCTATTGTATTGCAAGACTAACCTGATTGCTCTTTGCGCTTTCATTGTGCAACCGATCCATGGCTGTCACGACGTAGTTGTACGTTTTGCCGGGGGCAACGTTGGTATCTGTGAACAACTGTACCGCTTCGTTGTATCGGATCGTCTTATATATACACGCCGGATTGGACGTATCGATGGCAGCAGTTCCCTCGCTTCTATAGAGCACATAATAGGCCGCCGCGGTATTTTGACCACGCAACGTGATGGTTCTGTTGTTTGCCGCCAACACAGGCGGTGTTACCTGTGCCGAACCTTGGGCTGTTTTCCATGGCATGGCGGGGACAAGGGCGATGTTTTTGTATAATTCTTTTGATAGCGTGTATCTGAAGTTGTTGTTATCGAGCACCGATTGTATGTTATACAACCCACTTCCATTTATGACGCGAAAGCTCTGGTTGTATTTTAACTGGTTGGGAAGCTCTGCTTCTTTCTTCCATGCTTCATTGTACGTACCCGCCTTAAAAGCGGCATGCCCGATATACAAGTGCATATTGGGATTCAGTTTCATTTCATTGATCCAAAAATTCAATACTTTTTCATAGGCGGCACTTTTGTTCCCAAATTCCCAATACACTTGGGGCATGATGTAATCAAGATAGCCATTTTTTATCCACGCCCGAGAATCTGCAAAAATAGCAGAATAGGCAGACATACCACTGGTGTCAGAGCCGGTTGGATCGACAGATTTATTTTGCCATATGCCAAATGGCGATATGCCGAATTTGACATAGCTTTTTGTTTGCTTGATGGCAGTGGATAGATCTTTTACGAAAAGATTGACATTGTCACGACGCCAATCGCCTATGTTGTTGATGCCACGGCCATATTTCTTATATGTATCTCCATCTGGTATCGTTTTTTTTGCATCGCCACCTGGATATGGGTAAAAATAATCATCCAAATGCACCGCATCGATATCATAGTTTTTCACAACTTCCATAATGGACTCGACGACAAACGCACGCGCTTCAGGAATGCCCGGATTGATATAAAGCTTTCCGCCATAACTTAACACCCAATCTGGATGTTTGATCGCCACATTGTCTTTCGAGAGCTTGGACAAATCGACAGAGCTACTGATTCGAAATGGATTAAACCATGCATGGAACTCTAAATTTCGTTTATGAGATTCATCAATTGTAAATTTGAGTGGGTCGTACCCCGGGTTGGTTCCTTGTGTGCCTGTCAAATATTCTGACCATGGGTTCAGGCTTGATGGATAAAAAGCGTCTGATGCCGGTCTGACTTGCATGATAACAGCATTAAATTTTAATGCTTGCAATTGCTCTACCAAACCGATATATTCTTTCTTTTGTTGTTCAACAGTCAAGCCTTTTTTAGATGGCCAGTTTATATTGGTAAACGTTGCAATCCATGCCGCTCTAAAATCATATTTTACTTGGTTGTAAGCGGGTGGAATGGTAGGCGACTGGGCGTAGGTGTTAACAGAAACCAGTAGCAAAAAGATACAAGCGAGGCTTATCATTTTTTTAAACTTCACGGTACTCCTCCTTAAGAGAGATTTTGGGGATTTTTCAAATGAGTTTGTGTACAATGGTTTTTTAATTTGCGGTTAAAAGTTCCCTCTGCAAATTTTTTCATCTTACAAAAGGTTTTGTCGCAGTTTTTGCAACTAAGCGCCTCATTGGACTGCTCGAAGAACCGCTCTGGATGTATAAACCGCGTGTATTCCCAAAACAAAAACAAAGACGCACTTGTGAGAAATAAGCTATATGTAAAAAAACTGTTAATGAAGAGAAGTGGTGTACAAAACATGACATACCCCCAACAAAAGGCACTGCATGTGCAACAACATCTACTCTTGAAAATCAATCGTTGGAACGGACACCAAAATAGAATGCAGACCATATCCCCCGCAAAATACAGTGCGCTTAATACAACGCAGGCATAAGGCGATAAATATGCACAGACGATTCCGTTGCCGATGATCCACGGGATGAAGAGCAGTGCGCTTTTTTTGTATGACTTTTTTGAAGCCGTACGAATCATTGTTTCGTCATACCCGTTTTTGGGCGGCTGATAATTTGCCCTATGTATTTTGCCGCTACTGGCATGTGGATTCAAGGCGGGGATGAAATTCGAAATGATATCTGCCATCACAAACAACCATATAAAGTAGACAAACGAAAATGTATCCGTAGGCTTAAAATTAAAAATGAGTTCTAATGCGTTTCGATCATACACATAGGCTCCGACCGTCGCAAATAAAATCAAAAAGCGTATCGCCATCTTTATGAGCATCCATCTGGATATTGTCTTCAATGACACCCTCCTCTCTTCGTTTCTGCACAGCGCAAAAAACGGCTTTCATGATTGCGCACAAAAGCCAATTTTTTAACGCAACTTTCACACACAAGCCATTCGTGGATCATTCTTTTTCCTGACGTTCTTCGATTGGTTTTGTAAAATTACACTCTGGGTTGTTACAGCACACGCGTGCGTTTTTTGTGCCCTTTTCGACCAACACGCCGCCACAATCCGGACATTTTTCGCCTGTCGGCAAATTCCATGTCATCAGTTCACATTCAGGGTTGTGGTCACAGCCGTAATATTTACGCCCTTTTTTTGTTTTCTTAATGAGAATTTTGCCGCCACACATCGGGCATTCAACGCCAGCATCTTCAAAAAATGGCTTCGTGTTTCTGCACTCTGGAAACCCGGGGCATGCGAAAAATTTTCCGAACTTTCCATATTTGACCACCATGTTCCGCCCACAATTCTCGCATATGATATCTGTCTCTTCGTCTTTTATCTCGATGTGTGCGATTTTTTCTTCTGCCTCTTGAATCATCTCAGCAAAAGGGTAATAGAAGCGTCTGATGACTTCCTTCCATTCAGTTGTGCCCTCTTCGACTTTGTCTAAATCCTCTTCCATCTTCGCGGTAAAATCGATATTGACAATGTCTTTGAAATTATTCTTTATGATGCCATCGACGACCTCACCTAGCTCTGTTGAATAAAACACTTTGTTTTCTTTTGTAATATAATTTCTGTGGGTAAGTGTGCCAATCGTCGGTGCATACGTACTCGGACGACCCACTCCGATCTCTTCCAGTGTTTTTACCAACATCGCCTCTGAATATCTTGCCGGTGGCTGTGTAAAATGCTGCTCGTCTACGATTTTTACAGGCGTTAGTGTCTCGCCGACGGTGGCCTCTGGCATTGCCTTTTCTTCGTCTGCTTCTTCATTTTTTTTATAGATAGCCAAATAACCGTCAAATTTCAACACCGAACCGCTTGCACGGAATAAGTATCCACCCGAAACGATTTTCATTGCAACGGTATCATACAACGCAGGTGCCATTTGAGAGGCAACAAATCGCTCCCAGATGAGCTTATATAATTTGAATTGGTCTTTTGAAATGGATTCCTTAATTACCTCTGGTGTCCGCTCGGAAAGCGTAGGACGTATCGCCTCATGGGCGTCTTGGGTACGTCTTTTTGTCTTGTATTCTTGACGTTCGGGGTTCAAATATTGGGTGCCTAACTGACTGGTTATATACTGCGACAAATCTTCATAGGCTTCGTCTGCAATCCTTGTGGAGTCGGTACGGATGTAGGAAACCAACCCGACGGTGCCTTCCCCTTTGATCTCGACGCCTTCATACAATTGTTGGGCCACACTCATGGTTTTTTGTGCCGTAAAGCCCAAAATTTTTGATGCCTCTTGTTGTAACGTACTGGTCGTAAAAGGCGCGCTTGGATTTTTAACGCGACTACTCTTTTTAACGTCTTGAATGACAAACTCTTTATTTTTAATGGCCTTTAATACTTTGTCGACTTCTTCCTTTGACTTTAGTTCTTGTTTGGCCTCTGGTGTTCCGTGAAATTTCGCCTTAAACTTTTTGAACTCGGCGGTAATCGTCCAATATTCATCGGGCACGAAGTTCTCAATTTCGTCTTCTCTTTCACAAATCATGCGAAGCGCCAACGACTGTACACGCCCTGCACTCAGCCCTTTTTTCACCTTTTTCCATAGCAAGGGGCTGATTTTGTAGCCGACGATTCGGTCGAGCGCGCGTCTTGCCTGTTGGGCATCGACCAAGTCAATGTCGATCATCCGCGCTTCTTTAATCGATTTTTTGACTGCATTTTTTGTAATCTCGTTGAATGTGATTCGTTTTGCTTTGGTTTCGTCTAGCTTTAGGGCATGGAGCAAGTGCCACGAGATGGCCTCTCCTTCACGGTCAGGGTCAGTTGCAAGGTATACTTTATCGGCATTTTTCACTTCTTTTCGAAGCTTGGCCAGCAACTCCCCCTTCCCTCTAATTGTAATGTATTTTGGTTCGAAATCATTCTCTATATCAATACCCAATTCACTTTTTGGCAAATCGCGTACATGTCCCATAGACGCTTCTATTTTATAGGTACTGCCTAAAAATTTTTTTAGCGTCTTTGCTTTTGCTGGGGACTCAACGATTACCAAGTTTTTTGTGCCTGCCATCAATTACCCTCCATTATAGCTTTCTAATATATTTTTGACCCGGAACTCTCTGGATATGTGCTTCTAATTCCAACATTGTCAATATGTACTGTATCGTTTGTATTTGGCTATTGGTCTTTGCCACCAACTCGTCAATGGAAATGGGAACCAAACTTATACAATCATATACTAATTTTCTGTCAGGTGCAAGAGACTGTATTTCTAATTCTTTGAATTTTGTTTCGGTTTCATCTGCATTGTCGCAAATCCCAAGTTGAAACAAAATGTCTTCTGCCTCTGTCAGCACGTATGCACCGTCCTTTAACAGTGCATTGGTCGCCTCGCTAAATTTACTGGTCACATTGCCGGGCAATGCAAACACGTCTCGCCCTTGCTCTTGCGCTTGGCTTACGGTAAAGGATGTTCCGCTCGTCCCTGTCGCTTCCATTACCGCAATGACCTGGCTTAACCCACTGATGATTCGGTTTCGAATTGGGAAATGTGCCTTATACGGTTCAGTTTTTGGTGGAAACTCACTTATTACACATCCATTTTCTGCTATCCGCTTCATGAGCTCCTTGTTTTCGGGCGGATAGCAAACGTCGACGCCACAACCCAAAACGGCCATCGTTAGCCCGCCGCCGTCAATTGCCGCTTTGTGTGACACCGAATCAATGCCTCTTGCCATGCCACTTACAATGACAACATTATGTTTTGCCAAATCTTTACTGATTTTGTATGCCATCGTCATGCCATATTGGGAGCATTTTCTTGAACCAATGACACTCACCTTTGGCAACCTGTCGTCTGGCAATTTGCCCACGACGTACAAGCCAATCGGCGGATCATAAATATGTCGCAGTAAATCTGGATATGATTCGTGATTCAATGATACAAATTGGATATTCTTCTTCACCAGCTCGTCCATGTAGCCATGCAACGTGTACTCGTTGTTTGTCGTAAACAATCGATTGGCTTGCGGCTCAGAAAGTATTTTCGTTGCTTCTACTATCGTGCGGCTGGCCGTAAAAATTTCATGGGCACTGCCAAAGTATTCTAACAGCATCGTCATTTTTTTGATGGACAGACCCTCCTGCCTCGTCAGCCACATCATATACTCTTCTTCTGTAAACATCTTTCTCTCACTCCTACCACGTGTAGACTTCGTTTCTATCGGCTCTCATTATATACTGCTTTATGTTTTAAAGTACATCATTAATTTTCGAGGTGGCACGAGCCACCGCAACAGACTTGTAACATTCTCTAAAAACGAACATAAACTACTTAGGGAAAGCTGTACACTATAAACTTACAGGAGGTGCCATTCACAATGGATAAGGAATTAGAAAGGGATTGTATCCCTTACGAGAAAATCATCAAGGTTGACCAAATTGCGGAAGCATACGTGCCCTATCAAAATTTATGCTCTATCTACCGCGCGGAAGAAAGCTTGCGTCGGGGAACCATTTTCCCAGAGCTTGACAAACCTTACATGAAGAACAAACCCGAACCATGTAAAAAATGCAAATCTGTACTCATATTTTAATTTTGGTGGTTTTACCGCTTAGCTTAATGGATGAAATTTTAAAGGAGGCAAACTGTTATGAGCAGGGATCAACTATTAAATAAACTAACGACACTAGATTTTATGTCTGTCGACTTACATCTATACCTTGACACACACCCAAAAGACAAAGAAGCCATCGAGACCTATAACAACATCGTTCGGGAAGCCGATTGTTTGCGCATGGAATATGAAAAATTATACGGGCCTTTGTATTCCTTCCGATCGTTTAGCAAATCGCAATTCCACTGGATAGATAATACAATGCACACAAAAAGAAATTTCATCCATCGTACATATGGCGCGGCTGTTCATCGCCTGCTCTCTATATAGCACTAGCTTTTTTCTGTGAGGTATGCTACCATCGTA
>JAVBJY010000143.1:0-17580 GCA_031546735.1 Eubacteriales bacterium | reverse complement strand
CAATAAAATCGGCGGCTCCAACCTTCATTGCCTTGATCAAATAATCTCTTGTCGCGTTGCCCGTTAAAAATACGACGGACATTTTTTTATACTGTGGCTTTGATTTGATCAGGGTAGCAAGTTCAAGCCCATTCATATTAGGCATTTCAATATCCAAAATAAACAAACATATGTCGTGCTTTTCAATCACTCTGCTGGCGGCTTCGCCAGATGATACACATAAAATGTGATACTCGTCTTTTAGAACATCCGATAACACTGCTAAAATCTCGGGTCTATCGTCCACCGCCAATATCTTTTTCTTGCCACTCGGCGCGGGCATTTGTTTACCCAAGGTTTTCTGCATCAACTCGTCTATCATGTGCTGCACGACAACGAGCGCTTCGGCTCCGTTAAACCGCTTTAACAGCAACTTAATCTGTGCCGTTTTTTCAAAAGACGCAATGCCTTTTATGTCTTCCACCATTTCCATCGCGCGCGTATACTCCGCAATGTCAATTAAATATTTGACTGCCGATAAGTCTGAAATAATTGCGGCATCGGTTGCCACTTGGTTATTTTTGTTTGATACACTATCGCCTAAGTCTAGCGAAGTGATTAGCATTGCTTTTTGTATCGAAATGGAAAGCGCTAACAACTCGGATGTAAACTTTTCTAACATGACTTCACACACATTTCGATTGTTTTGCTTGTAGCAGTGCATGATTCGATCTATACTCGTCATTAAATTTCTAGCATATACCGCTGACAACATGTCAAATGCTTCTTCTAAACGAGTCATAAATAGCGTTTGATCACTAGACTTAAATGCTCTCTGTAACTTGGTCACAATGTTTGGCGCCGTATCGATTAGACGCTCCATGCTTTTTGTGATTTCCTCAATTTTTACAATAGAGACATCATTCGGTAGCAAAATGCCGGGAATGGTATTGAGGTGCTTGATTCCAAAATCTCTTACATTCATGATAACTGCTCCTTTAATGATAAAATATGTGTGCAGGCAGAATCGCAATCAAACTCTTCAAGGGCATTGCAAATTTGTTTGATTTGTATATCCATTGCTTCACCATAAGAAAATGCCACAACAGAACGCAAATGCTCCTGTGCAAGTTGACTGTCAAAATCTTCTGCCGCACTGAATGCTTGCTCTAGTGCCATGAGAAGTTGTTCTTTGTCTCCAATTGTTTTTGAATCGCTGTCTTCATCGGGCATTATGGCGTTTAAGTCGTCGCTAAAAGTAGTGGCCTCTGCAAGAAACTGTGGAAAATGATTCTGGCAATAAACCAAGTCGTTCTCTTTTGCAGCATGTTCAAGTTTTTCCGCCAGTTCGCCCAGATCTTTGGCATGAATATTGCGCAAGGTTCCTTTTAAACCGTGAATCTGTATGGCAAAATCAATCATATCCTTAGCTTCCAGTAATTTCGTTACATGGACAAGCGTTTCCGGCAAAAGCCTTGCCGTTAACTTGAGTGCCTTGCTCACGATGTCAGTCATGCCCTCAAGTGCTTCCACCGCATAATCTATGTTTAGCCCTTTTATCTTTTTTGCAAGATTTAACAAAGGATCGTCATACAAAGTTTCAGCATCACTGTTTTCTGAAAAGTCTCCCGTGTCTACGTCGATTTGCGCCGTCGGCTCAACCTCTTCGATTTCTTCGCTTTCTTCAAGAATGCCTGCTTGCCCTTTTGAAAAATCTTGTTTTACAAGCCAGCTTGTCAATATCTGATGCGCATGTAGCAGTGCCAACTCTGTTGTGCCATAGAGTGGCTGATTTTTGTCGGTGTTCTCCAATATAATATAAGCAGCCAATTTTTTATTTTTCTCAAAGCTTAAAACGCAAATGGATACAACGTTTTTATCAAAAAAGGTGAGCTTGTTGTGCGCCAAAGAAAACGAGTTTAGGAACGTTAATTTACGGTCTTGCACCAGTGGCAATACCAATGGGTGATAATAAAACTCGCGCATGTTCTCTGTTTCTATGGGTTTGTTGTCTATCATTACAACCATGCGCACCTTGTTCCATCGAAATTCTTCTTGCAAGACGTTGCATACGCCTACAAAAACAGACTCCTTGTCTTTTGCCGTTTTTATTATATCCGCCAAAGCGGTGTCAATGCATTGATTCAGTTGGTATTGCTCTTGCATAATTTTATAAATCTGAAACTGTTCGACCATCCTACGCAAGGTTCGGGATAAAGAATCTATCTCGCGGATGGATTTGGTAAAAACAGGGATTTCTGTTTCTAAAAACCCATATGAAATTGCATCCGCCGCTTCTGTAATGGTATTGATCGGCTTCGTAATTTGCCCCACGACGTTGGCAAGCAACAGCAGCAGAATGAGAAGCACAGCGACAAAGCAAACACCCAAGCCAATGATCATTGTGAACGTGTCACCCAAAACAAGTTGCTCTGGTAACGCTACTTGTAAGAACAATGTGTTTTCAATAAGCGGTGTTTTGATTGGTCTAAAGTATGAAAATGAACTCTCATTTAGAAATCGATTGAACTCATTGTGCAAAAAAATCGGCTCACCTTTCGCCATTGCCTCTTTAATTTTATCTGCATGGCTAAAACGCAATGAGTTTAGGTTTTCTTTTCCGAGGCTTGGATCGAGTGAAAAAAACACGCGACCATCTGGATAAAAGATGCTGACACAAGTTTGGTTGTACCCAAGCGTGAAATCTAAGCCGTTTGATAACTTCATAATGCCGACAACGTCTACCCCCACACAGCCGATTACTTTCCCATCGCGATAAATAGGGCTTATCAAGGCCAATGTATACTGTGGTTTTTTCTCAACTTTATAATCATACGCGGTGTATAAGCCGCTTTCTGTATCAACCATCGCTTTGCCCGTGTCACGAGGCTTCGTATACCAACTGCATTTTTTTGGGTTGTCAAGAATCGTCTCGTCCATGTCTGGCGCAACAACAACCTTGCCGCCTTCCATAACATAAGACATTATAAACCGTCCAGACGGTGCACCGGGGTAGTCTGTTTTGTGCTGTGCATCTCTGCCGTCAAACGCGTTTGGCTCAAAGGCTACCCACGCGTTATAAATATTTTCATTTACAAACATGGCTTGCACTGCGTTGTCGCATTTTTCTCGAGAATCTAACGCTATGGGATCTAAACCTTCGATCAGTTTCGAAGTAAGTGAAAGTACGTGATGTGCGTCCTCTAATTTGCCAACGATTTGGGCTATATTAATTTCTGCAATGCTTTCAATCTCCATTGCACCGCGCCCGACGCGGTTGTCATACACCTTCCGAAACAAATAGATAGACGAGATTAAAATAAAAATAAGAGAGGGTATCATAATAGACAAGAGAATTTTACGCCTTATTGAAGTTTTTATCCGAATCACCTCCATAGGTATGTTTGCTACATTATACAATAAAGACATGCTTTTTTAAATAAGAATCAGAAATATTCTAAAAAGCTCGCGATGCAAACCTTTGAGCACAGTTTATAAGGTAGCGTGGCTGGGGCGCGGCTCGGATTGGTGTGAAGCACTTTCCTTCATATGAAAAAGTGATGGGGCGGGGTTATGAACCCCTGTATGGGTATGGTGACTTTGGGTTCAGTGAATGGCACGAGATTGGCTTCAACTTCGTTGTTGATTGATGTGAGATTGTAGCAGATGTTAGGACGAAAAACATAAAATAGTGTAGTTAGGCGATAATGCCTTGACTGTATTATTTTTATGCACAGGTGTAGGAGAAAATTATGTCGATTGGTGTTGTAATGAAATTCGAAAAATGATAAACTGATAGTATTCTGGAAGTGATAATTTCTGGGTTTGCTATAAGGGGAAGCTGAAAATATGAAGAACTTGATGGCTGTAATAAGGGGTTGATGGTTTTAAAATAGTGATGTTGATAAACTGTTTGGATATTGGAAAGGGGTTTGTGGTGCCCCACCTCCATAGGGAGCTTCCACGTTCAAAAGATTGTGGAAGTCAAGGTTTACCACGGAATATTCTGTAAACAAATGTAGCCATGAATTTACAATTCATGGCTACATTTGTTTCTAGCTGTCAACCCGACATATATTCGATAGCGGCAATTCTTATTTTAGTACTTCTAATATCTTTTATATACTCTATTTGCTTCAAATCTTCAACATCACAATCTAAAACTTCACCGATTGTTTGATACCTTGTTTTGATTCTTTCTATAAGTTTGCCTGAGATAGACAAGCTATCTACACTATGACTTCTCAAAATCTCATAATATGATTCGGAAACGATAGACTCCACGTTATATTCCGTAACAATGCCGCCACATTCTTTACAATATTTAAAAGTGCTATCAGAAGTAGCAAAGTGACATTTAGTACATCTGTATTTTTCTTTAACTAAATTATCAAGCAGTTGTTTTATTTCATGGGTGGAGTCGTAATACGCCTGGTTATTTTCTATCGCAATAGATATGTTTTTAAATTCACTTAAATTCTTTACTACTGTATCGCTAAAAATAATGCTTGAATTAAGGCTAATGTAGTAACCAAGTTTACTGTGTCCTATGCTTTTCTTGCTTTTATCAATACTTATTAAATTTGAGTATTCTAGTATGTCAAAGAGCTTAGAAATTTTATCATAAACGTTCGCTTCTATATATATACCACCAGATAATTTGTCGTTTATTTTTCTTAGCTTTGTGTTCCAATCAATCATATTTGGGACTACTGTTGATTTTATAAATTCTTGCGATTGTACAATGTAGTCTTTATATTTTAACAAGCGATTTGACAAAGTGCTGAATTCAGACCATTTAGTGTTTATTGTTGTTCTGATACACTTTATTATGTTCGCATAGTTTAACACTCTGTTAGTAAACACATCTGTATTTTCTAACTGATCAACAATATGAAAAACGAATCGGGGATTACCATTACTACATATGCAAATTAGTTCAATAATATCTTTATTTTGAGTAAGTTTATTCCAATAATGCTCATCGTACTTTTGTATTCTCTTTTTTAAAATTTCTTGTATGTACTTAATATCTCCTGGTTCTTTATATGACCAACTTAGCTTAATTTCTTTAGCATCTTGACCTCTCTCAAAATTTTTCCCATAATTCGTAAGACCAACATAGACAGCTGCTTTACATGAAATCTTCTCATTTCTTAATAACTTAAAAAAGGAGAAGAATTTCTCTTGTTGGTCATAATTAAAGACATGTGCAGCTTCGTCAAATAATAAAACTAATCTTGATAGATTGAAGTCAGATATTAAGGAAATTAGATAATCTCTAAATTTAAGCGGATTACCCAAAAGATTTAGCAAATTCATTGAGGGTGCTTTATCATCAATTTGCGAATTATCCTTAATATCTCCTTTTTCGATGGCATTAACATACTCTTCAAGAATGTTAAAATGAAAATCAAAATTATGAAAAAGCTCATTTCCATCGCCTTTACCAAAAATATTTAATAAGCTTGATGTAAATTTATCAAGATATGATGGCTTTAGCGATTTCAACTCTCTTATTACTTCTACTAGTATTTTGCCCATTGTCCATTGTAGAAAAGGATCGGCAAAGGAATCTAGTATTTTTATTCTTTCGATCTCATACGATTGTTCAAAACTAATCCAAACAGCGAGGACGCTATCTCTTTCAAAGTTCTTTTTTGCTTGAATTACTGCTGATTTCATCAGCATTGTTTTGCCAGAGCCTCTGCTTCCTTCAATCAAATATTGTTCACGGTCTAATAGTCTTGAAATTTTATTGTCATTTCTATCCACAAATAACTCTTCGATTAAGTCATCACTTAAGCTTTCTGTTCTGTCAACAATGTAATCACCTAAAGATTTCGACACGGCTAGAAATTCACCTCTTTTCTTTTGAATAAGATGTCTTTATATTCATCTAATTTATTAAATCTCAAAGAATATAGTAGTATTAGCATTCCTAACACATCACAATAAATGTCCTGAAAGCTCTTATAGTGAGACTTCTGGTAGGCAATATTGAAAGAAGTTGTTTTTGTAAGAGACTTATATCTACCATGAACACTATCTGAAAGAGTACCGTACAATAACTTTAAATTGCTGCTAACTGAGTTTTCATTTGTTTGAATTTTGTCAATATCACTGTAAAAGGCTTTTATATATCTTGTTGTAAAAAAATTATGATGTGTTACCAAAGTTGATACATAGTAATCTGACAATGCATCAAATTCTTTATAAAAATGACATTCAATTTTGTGGTCGTAAAAGAATAATGATGTACATCCTAATTCTAAAATACTTCGTAAAACCACAATTGCAGGATGATAAAAGCCTGAAGTTGCGAGATAAACGCAAGATATAGCATCTGAGACGATTTCATTCCACATTACCAATATACTTTCATTAGTTATGCCTAACTCATTATCAATTGACACAATCGCATTTAAGTGCATCATAATATCATCAAGAGAATTATCATCTAGAGTTTGCAAATGGATTTCACTTATGTTTTCCAGTATAACATTTTTATAAACTATTTTATTATATGCCACAAACATCACACTCTTCTATTATTGATATAAACAATATTATTATATCATATAGCTTACTATTTACAAGATAAATGTC
This sequence comes from Eubacteriales bacterium, assembly GCA_031546735.1. Classification (GTDB taxonomy): domain Bacteria; phylum Bacillota; class Clostridia; order Lachnospirales; family JAVBJY01; genus JAVBJY01. The sequence continues at coordinate 10,992 of JAVBJY010000143.1, read as the reverse complement.
TAGCAAGCGAGTATTTTCAGGTAATTTGTATTTAAGTTCTATTCGTGAGTTCCACTGATGGTGGTTCATCTCCATTAACCCCTTTCCGATTCAACCTTCTAGCTTCCCATTATAAGCCCAATAGGCAGTTAGGGCAAATCTACATTATTCATATCATGGAACGTTGACGAGCAAACCTCAGTTGCCAAGTGTCTATATAATGCTGGCAGTATATATTTAAATATTGGTGTATCAGAGTTTCAAAATCTAAATCAGAGGTGTGCAACACCTTTATCCCCAGTTCAAATTCAGGTGATTTCTTTTCAAAAGTCCTTAAAAACTCAATGTTTTTAAGGACTTTTTTGTACGCTAGAAAAGTGCTTGCTCTGTTCCGAACCACTATTGCTAAAGTAACAGCAAAGAGGACAAGTCGCCTATGAATATACTGAACAGGGTGATGTCAATGGGTAAAGAAACCACAATGATTGCAGAAGATAATTTCAAATCCAAAACGGAACAGGAATTAAAGAATACAGTAAAAAAACTTAGTTCGTCTATTGGTAAGAGAATGCCAAAGAAGCGATGTTATAACAGACACAAAAATACATTGATTCGCAATCTGTTGAACCCTCTGCTAGACAGGAGGATCAACCGATGATGGAAGAACAGAAAGTTGCGATTTATTGTAGGTTATCCAAAGAGGACGAAGACAAGCTTCGCAATGGTGATGATAGAAGAGGGTTTGATAGAGATTGACCTGAATTTAACAGGCTTTTAGGCGATGCCGAAAGTGGAAAGTTTACGATTGTTCTTTGTAAGCATCAATCAAGATTCACAAGGGATATGGAAATTGTTGAACGATATATACATAGCCAGTTCCCCATTTGGGGCGTACGTTTTGTGAGTATAATTGACCACGTAGATACCCATATTAAAGGCACAAAGAAGGCGAGGCAGATAAATTCGCTTGTAAACGAGTGGTATAGTGAAGACTTATCCGAAAAGATTAGGGCTGTGTTTAAGCAAAAATGGAGGAGGGGCAGTTCCTAGGGTCTTTCGCTCCCTTTGGGTATATGAAAGACCCTAGGGATAGACATAAATTGATTGTCGATGATGAAGCAGCTGATGTGGTAAAAGAAATCTTTGCTTTATATCTTGAAGAAAACGGAACAAGTAAGATAGCTCACATACTTACAGGACGTGGAGTACCAACACCATCATAGTATAAACAAGAGAAAGGCTTAAACTTCAAGAATCCAAATAGTGATAGATATAGTAAGAAGTATGGTGTTTGGGCTAACAACTCTGTCACGCGTATACTTAAAAATGTCACCTACATAGGAACGTTAATCCAAGGTAGAGAGAAAAAAGTTAGTTACAAAAGCAAGAAAGTAATGATAACACCAGAGGATGAGTGGATCGTGATTGAAAATAATCATGAGCCAGTTGTGGACGAAACAAAGTTTAAGACTGTCCAGAAGTTGATAGAACACAGACGCTCAGATCGGAATATAAAAAAAGGATTATCAAATACATCGCCACATTTACTTGCTGGAAAGCTCATATGTATGGATTGTGGTAACCCGATGAAACGAAGTGGTTTATCCCGTGATAAGAAACAACATTATATCAAATGTACATTGGCAGCCAAGTCTAGCAATCAAAACTGCACTTCACACTATACCAGCTAAGAAAAAATTGAACAAAAGCAACTGGCCAAAATTGAAGCGGACTTAAAGACATTACAACGAAACATAACGTATGCATACACAGATAAGCAAAATGGAGTGATTTCAGAAGAAGATTACGTAGGTTTTAAAACGGTCTTCGATGAAGATAAACAAAACCGATTGCAGAAAAAAGAGACGATAGCGAAAGAGCTTATCGCGTACGAAGAGAAACTAAGAACGCATACAAATATTAGTAGCGCATTAGAAAAATACAAGCATATTGATACGCTCACACATGAAATCATAAATGATTTTGTGGATAGTGTTTTAATAGGTGAAAAGAACTCTACAACGGGTAAACAGAAAATTATTATTAACTGGTTACTTTAATTAACTTGAATCAAATGATATTCAACTGTATACTATAATTAGGATATTGGGCAGCGGTTACTGAGGAAGGTGACAGTATGTATAAAATTATAGATAATCCAAGGGAAATGACACGAGAAGAGATACGCCAGAAATTTGATGGGAAATGGGTTTATATCGTGAAAACAAACTATGATGCCCACAGTTTGTTATTATCAGGTGTGCCAATTGTTGTCGCAGACAAACCTTATGACGGATTACACGATGGGGTTTATGAAAAATACAAGCAAAAGGAATATGGTGGTAAAGTAGCTTATTCTCTTTTGGACGAACCTGCTATCGTATCTATATTTTCATAGGGGATAAGCATATGATAATCAACATCCATGAAGAAAATTATATGAATTTTATTAAGAGCAAGGGTCACATCTATTTGGATGTAAAAGTGGTTTATACGGGTTCTGATGATGATTCCAGAATAAACTTTATACTAGATACAGGCGCCTATATAACAGTCATTTCAAGACAAACAGCTATATTCAATGGTTACAATACTGTGCTGAAGAAGAATGTGCCCTTGACAGGATTTATTAAGGGAAATGAATTTGCAGATTTAATTGAAATTCCTGGGCTTATTATTGGCAATAAATTAATTACAAAAGTTAGAGTTCTTGTACCTCATAACGAGGAGATAGTGCAAGAAGTGTTGGGGCAGAATGTTTTAGAATATTTTAATTATTTTATGGATACAAAAAATTCCAGACTTTATTTTGGATTGAATGACAATCCACAGTTGCATAGCAAAGAGCTGTGGTGTGGAGAGATTTTTACAATTGATAAAACTGACTAAGGAACGTTCAAATCATACGAGTAAATATGAATGGTTACAATTTCTAAAATCTGAGAACGAGGAGGAATTTAAGATAATTGCCGAGTTGACTGCATAGTGCTCGGCTTATTTTATTGGTGGACAAATCGTGCCATGGCTTAACTATTTTTGCAAAATGTTTTGGGCGTCCTGTTTTTTGATTTTAATGATAACACATTGATGTTATAATCTAAATTATATATAAAATTTTGTAAGACAGGGAACAAGAGGTGAAGGGAAAATGATCAAGGGAAATCATAAAAAGATAAATTTGGGTACGTCGTCATTCGAGAAGCTCCGTAGTAGCAACTCCTTATTTGTGGACAAGACACAATTTATTGAACATTTTTTAAATGAACCCAATGACATACAGCTCATCGTGCGCCAACGGAGACTAGGCAAGAGCTTGAATATGAATATGTTAAAATGTTTTCTAACCGATAAAGAGAACAATCGTGACTTGTTTAAAGATTTATATATCGAGAGTAGCCCTGTATGGGAGAAGATAAATACGGCACCTGTATTCCATTTTGATTTTAAAAACATAAATCGTAACGAATATCAGGAACAATTATTTTTACAAATTGCAACGCACATCTATAATACAATTCATGTAGATGCGCTTGTGGGGATTCACAAGTATAAGCTTGAAAGTTACATGGATAAAAAAGGTAGAGACACAACTGGCTTATTGCTTCTAACCGAACTTGTCTATAAAGAGACTGGAAAGCGTTCTTATATTTTAATTGATGAGTACGATAAATTATTGACTGACAATTATAATACCGAGTTGTACGATGAAATAAAAGAGTATGAAACGCAACTACTATCCGCAGGGCTTAAAGGAAATGAGTACTTGGAAAAAGCGCTTTTAACTGGTGTCATGCGTGTTTCGCGGGAGAGCATACTAAGCGGACTTAATAATTTGGCAACCTATGATTTGTTCATGGATAAGACCTATACTGACGATTTCGGGCTTACTGAAATGGAAATTGATTCTCTGGCGAGCCTATGCTCATTTGATAAGGAGTCTGTAAAAGACTGGTATAACGGTATAAAGATAAACGATTTTAGTATCTATAACATATATTCTGTGCTTTCATATATCCAAAATGGAAAATACAGAAATTATTGGGGACGTAGTGGGACTGTTGAGTTGGTGTTAAATTTAATGACCGAAAGCAGACAGGACGCCATCATGCAGTTAATAAGCGCGCAACCTATCGAAACCTATTTGAATGACAGAATTTCTCTACATGAGCTAATTGCAGATCCAAGTGACGGTATCTTTTACTCACTCTTGGTACAGGCAGGTTATCTTTCTTTGGAAAGCATAGATGAAAATAATTATGCGATGCTTAAAATCCCAAACAAAGAACTCATGAACGTTTGGAAGGAATTCATTTTGTCTTCATTTGTAAAGAATGAAAATAACGTAAGGACTATATTTGACCATATCGAGTATCTTACTGTTTTTGATGATGATGTAAAATATTTCTTGACCGACCGGCTATCTTATTTTGACATTGGCGGAATATCTTCTGATCGTGCGAAAACGAGCGAAAGAGTATATCATGTTTTTGTATTGGGCTTACTATCGGCATATGAAGATATTGCATACAAAAAGCCGCCTATCTCCAACAGAGAGAGCGGTGATGGACGATATGATATTTTATTTGAAAGAAAGAATTATAGTATCATATCTGAGTTTAAATCTGTGGCAAATGAACATGAATTGAACGTAGCGGCAGAAGAAGGCCTTAAGCAGATAGATGAAAAACGATATTTTGCTGACGCACCGAAGAACAAACCACTGATCAAAACAGCAATTGCTTTTTGTGGCAAACAGTGTGTTGTGAAAAGTCAAAAACATACTTGGTAATTTCGATGTATTTGTCAAAATAGAATTGATTGCGCAACCACTTATGGACATATTTAAAAAAATAAACTTGAACTTATTGCACCGATTTGCTAAAATAAGATTTACCGAATTTTTACATATGAGATTGGAGATGATAAAATGAGTAATGCAGAAAACCCAAAAACGATGGATGAAGAGTACAACAAAGAGGGCGTAAAAAGAAACAGGTGGGCAACGTTTGTTGAATCCACGGTCGTTGACTTTCTTAGACACAATGACTTAGAGAAATTATCTGTTGAGGATGGCAATGGCAACAAGGCCAAGCTTTCCAGAACGAAGGATGACGAAATAAAAGTAGAGCATTCTACAACGACCATACTATAAGACATATAAAGCAATGGATAAACCTGTATACGGTGTATTCATTGCTTTATTTTTTTGAAGCAAAAGTGATTGAGTTATGAATGGTCTTCTTGCGTACCATGCCCATTGTCGTCGTAGGGTTGCGTGCGCTTCTGAATCACATCATGAAACGCCACAATGCGGTTTCTGGGGGATGTGAAATCTTCGATGGGTGCGATGCCTGTATCCAAGATGGCGATGGTGATACCTCGCCCGAGATAGCCTTCGCTTTGGGCGCTATCCGCTTTTACGGTTTTTCTGGCTACATTCATTTGTGCGGCGATATGCGCATTTTGGTGTACCGCCTTTACCCCCTTTACCCCTTCGAGTTTATGAAAATCGCTCTGGTTGATCTCGATTACATACGCGTTGATAATGGGCAGTCGATGAATGATTTTTCCGATGTGTCCGATTTGCTCTTCCCTCGAATCATCCTCTGTATACTCGATGATGACGTGGATGGTTTCATTCTCATCCGCGCGCTTGCTTTGGATATGATTGCTTGGCTCCATAAGATCAGTCCTTTACATCGAAATGGGGTGCTCTCCTACATAATATGACCCCGTATGTACAAATGTTATTATTTTCATACAAAATAACACTGTCATTGGGTAGAGAGCATAAACCCCCATGCAAGCATTCGATTTTTAAGGCAATGGAGCTTTTCTATCGCATCAAAGAAAGCTCTTTAGGGTTTGAATATTGTTTTCCTCAAATTTTAGTAGTTTATCCATAAGCGCTAAAATTTCAGTGTCTGCGTTCTGATATTTTTTGATGTTTTTGATGGCATCAATCACGCCCATCGTACTTCCCAGCAGCACCATTTCAGAAATATGTGATGGTGTGTGGTCGCTCATGGTCTGCATGTTAACGGAAAGGTACGTTCTAAGCTTCTCAAAAGCGCCGATTCCCTTCTCATCATACCCATGCTCGTTTAGTAAAAGTTTTGCCGCCTGATGAATCGTCTTGTATTCATTTAACTGTGATTCGAGTTGCTTTTTAAAAATGTCATCTTTAACATTGGCAACAAGTTGTTCAATTGTAACTGTACCCATTTGCGAATTTTGATAAATATAATTCAATAGTTCAACATTTCCGTTCATTACAGCACACCCCTAGCATATTTTTATTTTAGAGCACTTTAAATAGTGTGTGCGCGCGCATTAAAAATATACATGACATCAAAAAAGAAAGTCTACTATATACTTTTAGTGATAGTTCCATTTTCAATTTAGCCAGAGACCGATTGACAACTGTGACAAAATAATGCCTTGTACAACAAAATTAAGCCTGTACGATTAAAAATTATTGTTTTCAGTCAATTTTTTCCCATTGTACTCATACACTATAAATGAATCTAAAACTTTCCTAATAGGAGGTAACAGTATGATGAATTTCGGTGGTAACAATTTTATGACCATGATGATGCTTATGATGATGATGCAGGGCGGAGGAAATGGCGGCGGCGGCATGGATCCGATGATGCTCATGATGATGATGATGATGCAAGGTGGCGGCGGTAAGTACGGCATGTGCGAATCCTAATCATTGGTTAATGTGCGTGAAAATGTGGGGCTATTGGAGATTCTCCAATAGCCCCACGCTCGTGTCTGCGCACGCCTATGCATGATTCTAGCCTCTAAAACAAGAAGGGCACAACGTCCGCCGTGGCGAACGTTGTGCCCTTCTTGTTTTTATGCCTTAAACCCTCTTGTAGAAAGGTCTGGAATATATTCTTCTAACTGACCGTGTCTGCCGTATGTAAGCCCCGCATATAGCTGCTGAGAATTTTCGACAATCGGCGCGGTATTGCCTAGCTTTTCGTCAACCTTAATCCAGCTACCGAGAAGCGACTTGAGAATGCGACGACATTCTGCCAGTGTTTCCAAGTCCTTCTTGTATAGATTTTTAGCCAAAAGTTTATCCACATAGAGATACAGCGGCATCAAAGAGGAACTTATTTCATATGACATGTCAAGAGAATTTCGAAGATCATTTATAAACTCTCTTGATTTTGTAATGGCGGCCTCAAAATCGCTTTCGTTTTCTGCATCGGTACCCACGCCCTCGTCAATATAGGCGATTGCCAATTCGTACGTAATAATGACAAGTTTCAATGGTGTCGCATTTGCAATACGTGCCACGTAATCCGATTTAATCACTTTCATGAACATTCTCCACTCCACTTCACTTCTACTCTATGCCACCATCTGTTGCACAGAGAACTACCTGGTTAGACCGCTAGCCTATTGAAGAAGCTGAAGCACTTGTTGCGGTCTTTGATTAGACTGTGCCAACATGGAGATACCCGCCTGCACCAAAACGTTTGTCGTGCTATATTCTGTCATCGCCTCTGCCATGTCCGTATCTTCTACACGTGAAAGGGCTGTAACAGCATTTTCAACGGACGAGCGAACTGCGGCAACTGTATAATCCAATCTGTTTTGAATGGCACCGAGTTTAGAGCGGAAATCAGAAATCGTGCTGATTGCTGCGTCAAGCGTATTGATTGCACTTGCACAACCTGCTCTTGATGAGTATACACCACAAGGTTGGCCGGTACCAAATGGTACAACATTGCCGTGCGATACGCCATAAGAAGTCGTCAATGAAGCGATGCCAATGCTTGCCGCCGAAACGTTTACCATGGTTACTTTTAATTCCATACCGTTTGTGCCGTTTTCTTTGTTTGCGCCTACTTGGAATGTAAATGTAGAACCTTGGTTCAACAATGGTTTTGTATTAAACTGTATTTTACCAGCTGTTTTGTCCATCTCGTCTGATAGCTGATCAACTTCTGATTGAATTTTTAGTCTGTCAGAGGTGGTTAATGTATCATTGGCACCTTGTACCGCCAACTCTCTCATACGTTGAAGCATGTTATGCATCTCGGACAAGCCACCCTCAGCAGTTTGGATTAAGGAGATCGCGTCGCTCGCGTTTCTGTCTGCCATGTTCAAGCCTTTTACTTGTGTTTTAAACTTATTGATAATGGCAAGACCAGCCGCATCGTCTGCCGCTGTGTTTACTCTTTTACCGGTGGACAATTTCTTTGCGGAGTTATCAGTTGAATCGTTTGCTCTGCTTATTGCGTTCTTTGCTACTAATGATGGTATGTTATGATTAATTCTCATAGTGTCACCTTTCCCTTTTCAATTTTTAGTTGTATACAGACGGTAAAATAATCTTCTTTTATTTATCGGGCAAAACGCTTTTTATGCTCTGATAAAAAGTTCCCCTCTAATGCATCGTTACTTTCTGCCGTCCATAATAGTTAAATGAGTTTTGGATTTTTCGGCCTCGTCTACAAAAAGCAACAGCTTCGAAACAAGGTTGTAAAAATCTTTTGGCAACTCTTTACTATCCGCATCGTAGGGGATACTACGACTAACATCCGTGTTATTTGTTTTTAAAAATCTATTCTCATCCATTTGAGTTTTAACTCCCCTAGACATAGCAAAAGTCTACTTTAAGTTCCATGCACTGCTTACGCGATCAACGCACAACAATGCTTACACTACTATTTCGTACTTATTATCAAAAAGCTTAACATTTTCTTTTAAATTATTACTGAATATTTTTTCCATCACGATATTTCTCGGTTCCTCTGTGCCAAACGAGATGGCAGCAGGGGTAAAGCCCGCCTCTCTTACGTGACTTCTAAGCGCACTTTCAAACTGCGATAAAAACGCTTCCCCATCTTGCCGATCAGACGTGATTTTCAAATCGACCACATCTTTATTCAAGTTGACCTTAATTTGCACGTTGCCCAGTGAGGCCGTGTCGAGAGACATAAACGCGTTAAAATCTTTTGCCTCGCCGTTCACGACGTTGTTGTCATTGATGACATACATGTTCAGGTTTGCAATCTCGTCATTGCTCAATCGTACCGGAATTTGGTAGCTATTCCCATCTTGATTAAACGATTGTTGCATCTTGGTCGATTGCTTGAGCGCACTCGACTGCTTGAGCGCACTCATCACCCGATCCACGGGGTCAATGGTGTACGCAATGTCCTCGATATGCTCTACTTCTTTATGAATGGCTACTAATATATCATCTGGCGTTTTCCCTTGTTGTAGCTTTTCAAGTTGGGTCGTTGGGATGCTTTTGCCAAACGGTATCTTTTGCTCCTTCAATGTCTTGTCAAATCGACCGAGCTTATCCGAGAAGTCGTTTGGATTTTTCATCATCGACATAATGGCACCGATGTTGTTGATGGTCAGCGGCACTTGATTCTTTTCTAACCACTTGATGATGTTTGGCGGAACATCGCTCAAGCTCTTAATCTGTTGTGTTTTTTGAACCAGTTCGACCTCTACATCATCAGATTGATTCATCTCTTTTAGCTTGTTGATGAGCGTTTCGATCGGGGTGTTGTTGATATTTTTTTCGCTGTTCAGTAGGGTGGCAACCTTGTCTGGGGTGACCATCCCTGTTAATTTTTGTACCAGCTCGTCGATATACGCCGGAGCTGGGTTATCTTTATTTTGTTGCCCTTGCCCTTTTCCATCCGAATTTGAAGATTGTTGCCCGCCTGTGTTTTGATTTTGGTTTGTAGCGGCTTGGGTGGAAGTGGAAACGGCATTTTCTTCTTGTCGTTCACGTAGCCACAACTCATGGTGAATTTCGCTTTTGGTCGATTGTCGATCTGCTATTGGGGTTGCGGCAACCGCCGATGCGGCTGTTTGTGCCGCTTGAACAGACTCTGCTCGGTTCGGCTGTTTTGGGCTATCCCCTTCTGCATCAGACGGCGAGAGCGTTTGCCCCGTGGCCCTGCTTGCATATCGGCTTGACCTCGCCTGAACATTATTTTGTGGCGTCTCTCCGTATCCCACGCCATTGGAAAGTTCGGATGCGTTGGAAAGGGGTGCCTTGTCTGTGGCGTCGGTTTTGGGTGTGGTTTGGGTGGCTTGCGGCGCATATCGGTTTGCTGTAAAAGAGCTTGCCGCATATGCATTATAGGCGCGAGAAGCCGTGCCCATTGCATGGGCGGCGTTATTGATCGGCATACCGATGGTTTGCGGCGAAATTATTTCTTTTGTCTCTGCCCTTTGGTTCATCCTGTGGGGCTGTCTTGCAAGCGTGGTGTCTGTTCTATCGTTTGGTACTGCTCTTGTGTCATTGGGTTGTGCCGCTTCTCTTGGTTCTGGCGGCGTATATTGTCGGTCTGACTGCTGTGCTGTATCCGAAACTTGCCTGTCGGTTGTGCTTGTGGTTGATCTCGGTGCCTGCGTTTGCTGTTGCTCTGGCTTTTGCTCTGGCTTTTGTTGTGTTTCTGTTGTTTGTACAGCGTCTTCCGCAGGGGCTTCACTCGTCTCTTGTTTGACGGTGTTGTCTTGTTCCATTGTCGTGTCTGGTTCTGTTGACTGCGGTGGCGCTTCTTCCACTATTGCTTCTGTAAATTGCGGTTGTCTATACACAGGCATGCGTTGTGCATACGACGTTGTGGCTCTCGGAATGAACGGTGGCGCTTGGGTGTCGGTTGGGGCAGGTGCAGTGTTCTGTGCTGGTGGTGGTGTGGTGGTGGTGGTTTGGTTCGTCGTTCGTGTCGACCTGCTTGTCAACTCACTTCGAATGTATGGATTGTTCATTCTGGTGATGGTGCGTGGGATTTCGATTGTTGATTGTTGCTGTACTTGAACTGGCTCAGGTTTTATGTCATTCTCTGTTGGTTGAGCGTCTGTCGTAGGACGTGGCGCTTGTGGTCTTGGTTGGGTGGTAGCTTGTTGGCTTGGTTCGGTGGTCGTTTGTTGTCTTGGTTCGGTAGTGGCTTGTTGTCTTGGTTCAGTGGTTGTTTGTTGTCTTGGTTCGGTGGTTGTTTGTTGTCTTGGTTCGGTGGT
>JAVBJY010000006.1:0-6098 GCA_031546735.1 Eubacteriales bacterium | reverse complement strand
GTATCTATACTTACTCAATCGTTACTATGACCCTGCAACTTCACGCATGTTAACGGAAGACCCTATAAAGGATGGATTGAATTGGTATACTTACGCGAATAATAATCCTGTGATGTTCGTTGATCCCCTTGGACTGGCTTCGGTGGTTCTCAAGGAGTATGCTAAGGCAATGGGGGCTACAACAAAGAATTACACTAATAAACAAGGGAATGCATGTGTTACCGTCACTTATAATGGCACATCACAAAATTATATTTTAAACAGCGGAAAAATTGATGATTCCGTTCTGAATACCAAGTTTAGCTGGGAAAATTCTTGGATACCAAACGGTAAGACCGAAGCGGTTTATACCGGAGTGCATGAGGTTGCAGTTGGAAATTATCATTCAAGTATAATTATATTTGCGGCTCCCGGCAGTAAATATTACAATACTGCTAATTTCAGAAAGAATAAATATGATGGTGGCATGTACAATATGCAACATTAGGTGCTGGGTCAGAGGGCGGCAAGTTGACCAGTGGTGTTAATCGAAAAAAAGATAAGAATTTGAGCATTAAGGTTCAAATGATAAGTATGGGTGTATACGATGCAGATACCATTAATAACTTGTTTGTCAATGAGGGCTATTATTTCAATAATTATACAAATGTAAATTACGATCTTTTTCCAAAAGCCAAGACAAATGGTTATAATTCAAACTCGTTTGCACAGGGGTTGTTACTCTCAACAGATATTACCCCACAAACCCCAAATTATAAAGTTCCTGGTTGGATAAAGCCGCTTCCCAGACCTTTTTTTGGGCTCTAGGAGGTAGAGTATGAAGGAAATTATGTGTAAAACATTAATTGCTTGTTTAATAATTGTTTTGGGTACGGTGATTGTTATGATGTTAAATCCGTTGCGCAGGTCTGAAGAACAAATACGAAAAAACATGTTAAAGCTTACGCCTATCGGCACAAGTATGGTGAATGTCATTAAAGTTATTGAAAGCAATGAAGAGTGGGAGGTTCAGTATACATTTGAGCATGGTTACTTTTTTATGCATGGGCGACCATCAAGGCATACTCCTCAAGACGATGACCCTGTTGTTGGGGAAAAATCAATGGAAGTTCATCTTGGTGAATACCGGGTAATTTTCGTTACCGATGTTTCAGTTTTCTATGCTTTTGACGAAACCTCAAAACTAATTGATATCGCTGTATTGAAAGAGGTAGACTCTATGTGATGATGTAAGCGCTTGTTGACATAGACACGCTGTGCGACTGGAACAAAATTTAACTGTTCTTAGAACACGAAGAGCCTTGAGATTTCAACTCTCGAAGGCTCTTTTGTGCGACAGGCAGTTGTAAATGGCAATGATGACGATACGGAGTAAAAACGAGTCCAGAGCAAGGAAATATGAGAAATCTTGGTGGTGAAAGTCCACCTGCGATTACAACAGCCGAAATTTTTTGACACAAGTGACAAACAAAGACTGTTACACCACCTATGGCTATGACCCTGCAACTTCACGCATGTTAGCGGAAGACCCAATACGAAGCTGATTAAAAAACGTCTACAGACGAGGAGTTGATTGTATTAATACCAACATGATAATTAAAGATCGCTATTCTGGTTGTGATAGGATTAGCCTTATTAGTGCTATAAACCAACTGCTTGCGACTACCTTTCCATTCTGCCGTGTCAGTATTTTCGCTTTACAAAAACGCGCTGTGCGCGCCGGATTAATCTCAGGTATATGTCAGCGTCTCCTAGCAAACTTTTGTCTGTGTGCGCCGTCGACGCTTTCGTCTTTTATTTTAAGAATGGATATATGCTCAACATCATGATATAATAAGAACATAAATATTGAGTGAAATAAGGTTTTTATATGCCTACAATTAGACCTATATCGGATTTAAGGAACAATGCAAATGAGATTTCAGAGTTTGTCTACAATGAACGAGAGCCAATTTTCATTACAAAAAATCGTGTCGGAGATATAGTGGTTATGCGTATAGAAACATGGGAACGTCAGCAGTCACTTATGAAGCTGTACGCAAAACTCTCTGAATCTGAGGCAGACATTGCGAATGGCGATGAAGGCGAGGATTTTTTTGAAGTTGCTCGACAGTTGATGGAAAATGTTCATGGGAAAATTTAAGGCTCGGATTTATAAAGCGGCAACCATTCTTTTAAGGTCATCTTAAACCATAGAAAATAATGGGTTGCATTACCCTGTTTATAAAATATTTTATCCTTGACACCCATTTGGATTTATGCTAGCATATCAACGTATTCATGTCCGCTGATTTTATTGTTGCAGCGGTTTATTATTACCTTTTTGAATGCAATAGAAATTATTGATTGAGTTAAAAGCTCAAATTTTATAAGTTGGTTACTTCATAACCATGTGTATGCCAGTTGCACACTTGTGAAACGGTCAATAAGATAAGATAGGATAAAACAAGGTAGGGTCGCCTAGGGCAACCCATGATACGCTTGCTTTTGTCTCTATTCCTACATCCAAAAAGTGATAATTAGAATGCGAGTAAACTCAATCTTACTGTATCTCTTATGGAACTTACCAATCTCAGGTTGTATTGTGCATGCCGCAATATAATTTGAGATTTTTTTATATGCTAGGAATGTTCAAATAATAACGATCAAATTTGCGCGGTCTATTTTGTACAATACTGCGTCAGCAGAACCCGCCCATAGCGCCGCTATGAACGGAACCTGCTTCCTTGTCTTGCGCAAAATATCCACGCGCAAGATTTAACAGTTATTATTTTCCCATTCCCAAACACCGACGAAGGAGTGCTTCTTATGGACAACAAAATGAAACTATATGGGTTTAATAACCTCACCAAATCACTAAGCTTCAACATCTATGACGTGTGCTACGCCAAAACCGAGCGAGAACAGCGCGACTACATCGCCTATATCGATGAACAATATAACTCCGAACGTCTTACAAAAATTTTATACCACGTGACCGAAATGATCGGCGCACATGTCATTCATATTTCGAAGCAAGATTATGACCCCCAAGGGGCGAGTGTGACCTTTCTTATTGCAGAAGAATCGATGTTGGGCATCCAAAAAGGCGACACGGTTGTGGCGCATCTTGACAAGAGCCACGTCACCGTCCACACCTACCCCGAGTTTCACCCCGAAAACTCAATTGCCACCTTTCGGGTAGATATCGATGTGACGACTTGCGGCGAAATCACGCCTCTTTCTACCCTCGATTTTCTAATTGGAAGCTTTGACTCAGACATTATTACGATGGACTACCGGGTGCGGGGCTTTACACGCGACATGCTCGGTAAAAAGTTCTTCCTCGACCACAACATCACCTCCATCCAAAACTATATCGCAACAGGAACGCTCGAACGCTATGATGCCATTGATATCAATGTGTACCAATGCAACATGTTCCACACCAAAATGCTCATCAAAGAAGTGGATCTGCAAAATTACTTATTCAATGCTGACGTGTATGAAATCGCGCCAAAAACCCGCTTAAACATCACAAACAACTTGCGGCAAGAGATGATCGAAATTTTTAGCGGCATGAATATCTATGAATAGAGGTTGTATGGGAATGGCAAAACAATCACAAGAAAACGCGCCCATTTATGAAGCGCTAAAAGAATTTAAGCGGATGCGTGTCGTTCCTTTCGACGTGCCCGGGCATAAAGGTGGCCGCGGCAACAGAGAATTGACCGACTTCTTAGGCGAAAAATGTCTATCCGTTGACGTCAACTCTATGAAACCCTTGGATAACCTGTGTCATCCGGTTAGTGTCATACGAGAAGCAGAACAATTGGCTGCTGACGCATTCGGGGCGGCGCATGCTTTTTTTATGGTCAATGGCACGTCTTCTTCTGTGCAAGCGATGGTTTTGGCTGCCTGCAAAAAAGATGACAAGATTATTTTGCCCCGTAACGTACACAGAAGCGTCATCAACGCGCTTGTGCTGTGCGGCGCCATCCCTGTATACATCAATCCCGGTACAAATGAGGCGCTCGGCATCGCCCTTGGCATGTCTGTACAAGATGTACAGGCGGCCATTTTGGCAAATCCGGACGCCAAGGCGGTGTTGATCAACAACCCCACCTACTACGGCATCTGCTCTAACCTACGAGAGATCACAACCCTCGCCCATGCCCACCACATGCAAGTTTTGGTGGATGAAGCCCACGGCACCCATTTTTATTTTGGTGACAATCTGCCTGTATCGGCCATGGCCGTCGGCGCAGACATGGCGTCTGTCAGTATGCATAAGTCGGGTGGTTCACTTACCCAAAGTTCGTTTTTGATATGCGGTCCAAATGCAAACGCGGGCTATGTTCGTCAAATCATCAACCTCACCCAGACGACCAGTGCGTCCTACTTGCTCTTGTCTAGCCTTGATATTTCAAGACGAAATCTTGCCCTACATGGGGTGGAAATTTTTGAGAAGGTACGCGGCATGGCCGAATACGCCCGAAGCGAAATCAACCAGATCGGCGATTACTACGCCTACGCAGGTGAACTTAAAAACAACGACACCGTCTTCGATTTTGACATCACAAAGCTTTCGGTCAACACGTTTGGTCTTGGTCTTGCAGGCATTGAAGTGTATGACTTGCTTCGTGACGAATACGACATCCAAATTGAGTTTGGCGATATCGGCAACATTCTCGCCTATATTTCCGTCGGTGACAACCAAAAAAACATCGAGCGTCTCATTGGTGCACTCTCCGAAATCAGACGGCGCTATAAAAAAGACAAAAGCGGCATGTTGAAGCACGAATACATCACGCCCCGTGTGATGCTCTCGCCTCAAAAGGCATTTTATGCAGACAAAGAAAGCGTCTCCCTTTCACAAAGCGTGGGCAAGATTTGCTCTGAGTTTGTCATGTGCTATCCGCCCGGCATTCCGATCTTGGCACCAGGGGAAGAAATCACGCACGATATTATCCAGTATATTCGATACGCAAAAGAGAAAGGCTGTTTTCTAACGGGCTGTGAAGACATGGACGTAAACCATCTCAATGTACTAGCGAAAGTGTAGTGCTTTGGCACATACACGTTCCAAAAAGGAGGCGTATGCAATTGGACTTGTGGTATAGCGAGCACCATACAAAAAATGTAAAATTTTCTATTAAAGTAGACAAGCAACTCTATTCTACACAAAGTGAGTTCCAACGGATCGACATATTCGAATCGGCCGAATTTGGACGTTTTTTAACACTCGACGGGTATATGATGCTCACCGAAAAGGATGAGTTTATCTACCACGAGATGATCACCCACGTACCCATGGCGGTGCATCCAAACCCAAAGAAAATATTGGTGATTGGGGCGGGCGACGGCGGCGTCGTGCGTGAACTGGTACGCTATAAAAACGTGACACGGATCGACCTCGTAGAGATTGACAAGCAAGTCATTGCGGTGTGTAAAGAATTTTTGCCAAAAACCGCCTGTAAACTTGATGATCCACGGGTACGTATTTGTTACCAAGATGGTCTCAAATTCGTTCGGAAATTTGATGACGAGTATGATATCATCATCGTAGACTCCACCGACCCGTTTGGGCCTGGCGAGGGTCTGTTTACGAAAGAATTCTACGGCAATTGTTATAAAGCGTTAAAAGACGATGGCATCATGGTGAACCAACACGAAAGCCCCTTTTATGCAGAGGATGCATTGGCGATGAAGCGTGCCCACAAACGAATCAAAGAATCTTTTGATATCAGCCGCGTCTACCAAGCACATATCCCGACCTATCCGTCTGGTCACTGGCTGTTTGGATTTGCCTCAAAAAAATATCACCCGACCAAAGATTTAAACGCACGGCTATGGAATGAGTTAGGCTTCACCACAAAATATTACAACACCAAGCTACACAAGGGCTCATTCTATTTGCCAAACTATGTGGAGGAAATGCTGAAAGATGTTGAATAAAAATATTGAAACCTTTATCGGTTGTGACGCGGACTATGACGCGGCAGACATTGTGCTGTTTGGTGCACCCTTCGACGGAACGACCTCGTTTCGCCCCGGCACACGGTTTGCCGCCAAGGCGATTCGTGGCGAATCATTTGGCATCGAGACGTATTCGCCCT
>JAVBJY010000172.1:0-8600 GCA_031546735.1 Eubacteriales bacterium | reverse complement strand
CCCACGAAATGTCTGGCGGGCAGAAGCAACGAATCGGTATCGCAAGAGCCATTGCGCTACGGCCAAAACTGATCGTTTGTGATGAGCCTGTGTCGGCACTCGATGTATCCATACAGGCGCAAGTCGTCAATTTGTTAGAAGATCTGCAAGACAAGCTGGGTCTGACCTATTTATTTATTTCCCACGATTTAAGCGTCGTGCATCACACAAGCAATCGTGTGGGTGTCATGTACTTAGGCAAAATCGTAGAGCTGGCCACGCGGGACGAACTGTATAACCAGACGCTTCATCCTTATACCAAAGCGCTGATTTCTTCGATTCCGACGACAAGTGCCCGTGGCGCAGACGGTAAAATCGTGTTAAGCGGAGATGTACCAAACCCCTCCAATCCGCCTGCGGGCTGTCGCTTTCATACGAGATGCCCTTACACAAAAGAGGTTTGCAGGCAGCAAGAGCCAGAATTAATCGAGGTCGAGCCTGGTCATTTTGTAGCGTGTCACCTTTGTACGTAGATTTAAACAGGTTCTTGACATAAAACATATAAAAAAGGAGTGTTAACTTGAAGAGATTTTTTTCAACCATCAGTATCATTTTGGCAATGAGCATGCTATTTGGATGCGCCGCAAAAGAGCAGGGCACAAACGCAGAAGCACCTGCGCAATCGGGCGAGGAAAAGACACTTGTAATTGGTCTTTCTAGCGACTGGCAAACGATGGATCCAGCACAGATGTATGAAGTGTTTGGCAACATGTATACGTATGCCGTCTATGATAACTTGTATAAGCTTGAAGGTTCTGATTTATCAGATCCTAAGCCATGTCTCGCGTCTGAATACACATTAGATGATACGGGCAAGGTGTATACGTTCAAATTAAAACAAGGCTTGAAATTCGCAAGTGGCAATCCAATCACCTCAAAAGACGTCTTGTTTAGCATCAATAGAACAAAAAACTTAAAAGGCAATACAGCGCATCACACAGATGGCATCGAAAAAGTAGAAGCACCAGATGATTACACCGTTATCATCACGTTATCACAAAAAGATGCGTCTTTTATGGCAAAGATCGCGAACAATACATTCAGCATCCTTGACAGTGAAATCGTAAAACAGAATGGCGGCACCGATGCGTTAGATGCATCGACAACAGACAAAGCAACAGCGTTTTTAAACCAAAGTTCAGCTGGTAGCGGTGCGTTTGTGTTAAAAAGTTGGGTGCCAAGCACCGAAATGGTGCTTGAAAAAAATCCAAACTATTGGGGCACACCGGCACAAATTGACAGGGTCATCATCAAAGAAATACCAGATCCAAACACACAAGTGCAGATGCTCGAAAAAGGCGAAATTGACGTAGCCTTTACGCTAGGTCAAGACCAAACGAGTTTAATCAAAGACAAACCGAACTTGAAAATCGTTTCTGCTCCAACGGCGACATGTTCGTTTTTGATGATGAACCAAGACGCAACAATCGGTGGCCCGGTTTCAAATCCAGATGTACAACAAGCCATTCGATATGCCCTCGACTATAATGGCCTTAAGCTGTTGGCCGGGGAGGGTGCGTTGCTTCCTCTTTCCTTTGTACCAGAGGGTTTTACTGGCGCGAAACAGCGTCCAGACGGCTATCAAAACATTGACAAGGCAAAAGAACTGCTTGCCAAAGCTGGTTACAAAGATGGATTTACCATTACGTTAACAGCGGCAAACTACGATTCAGAAGGTCTTGAATGGCCGGTCATCGCACAAAAAGTAGCAGACGATCTCTCTAAAGTTGGTATCACAGTTAAAATCGAGACGGGCGAGATTGGTGTTGTTATCGATGCATACAGACAAGGCAAATCGCCATTTCTCGTGATGCACTGGTCACCCGATTACTATGACGTCAACAATCAGCTTGTGTACGTACCGGGCGATGTAATCGGTACTCGTGCAAACTGGCCAGTGGCAGGAAACGAAGCGCTTGTGGCGTTGGCTGGTCAAATTGCCGTTGAAAGCGATACGGCGGCACGTACAAAGATATCCGAACAGATGCAAGATATGATGGCGGAGCAATCTCCATATGCATTTATGGTGCAACATCCAAAGATTTTTGCAATTAACGCAAAAGTGGAAGGGTTGGAATATAACGACCTTTGCAAGCTTCAACTAGGAAATGTGAAGATTAACGATTAACCGCGTCTATACAAATGGGTGCATAAGGAGATATGTTATTCACGTATCCGTTTATGCACCCTAAATTTGAGTGTAAGGAGGTGTCTATGCATGCTAAACTATATTGGGCGACGCTTGATTTTTTTGGTGTTTTTAATGGTTGGGGTATCGTTGCTTGTTTTTTTAATATCCCACTTGGTTCCGAGTGATCCGGTGGCGGCAAATTTAAGCCAAAGCGCACTGGCAAATCCCGAGATTGTGGCCGCCTTTCGGGCAAAATGGGGGTTAGATAGGCCACTCTCCGTACAATATCTAACCTATATGAAAAATCTTTTTCACGGTGACTTAGGCGTTTCCATTCGCACGGGGAGGCCCGTGCTTGTAGACCTTTTGCAGTTTTTTCCGGCTACCCTTGAGCTGTCTATGGTCGCGATGGTCATTGCGCTTATTTTCGGTATCTTGTTTGGTGTCATATCGGCTATTTATCGAGACAAACTGGTTGACAACATCATCCGAACGGTTTCCATTAGTGGCGTTACGATACCCAGTTTCTGGTTTTCGCTTTTGTTACTGTATATTTTCTTTTATACGTTGGGGTGGGTGCCGGGTCCCGGTCGTCTGTCTGCCCGAACAGCGGTGCCTACAGGTGGCACAGGGTTATATCTGGTCGATTCACTTTTATCGGGCAATATGCATCTGCTAAATGATGCGTTTATGCATTTAATTTTACCTGCCACCGTGCTTGGTTTTTTTACAATGGGCTTAATCGCACGTCAAACTCGTTCCAATTTGTTGGAGATTATGTCAATGGACTATATCCGAACGGCGCGTGCAAAAGGTGTTTCCGAACGGGATGTTGTGTTTAAGCACGCGTTGGGCAATGCGCTCATTCCTGTTATCACCGTTGCCGGTATGGGCTTTTGCAATTTGCTCGGCGGCATGGTTTTTGTTGAAAATATTTTTGCATGGCCGGGCATCGGTCAGTATGCGTATCTTTCAGCAACGACCCTTGATTTTCCCGCTATAACAGGTGTCTCCTTGCTGATCGCGCTAACCTATGTCGTCATCAATTTATTCATAGACATCCTGTACGGAACGATAGACCCGAGAGTGAGGTACCACTGATGAAGCGTTTGTTAAAAGCATTTATGGCACAAAAAAGTTTATTGTTTCGCATTGGGATCATTATGAGCGTATTTTGGATTTGCGTAACGATACTATCGTTCTTGTTGCCGAGCCAAAGCTATCTCTCGCAAGATTTGGCCAATCGCTTTGTGCCACCGAGCGGTACCCATTGGTTTGGCACGGACGGCCTTGGGCGCGATATCTTTTGTCGTGTTGTTTCGGGTTCGCATATCTCTCTGACAGCCGGTGTCATAACGGTTGTGTGCGCGTTTGTATTTGGCGTGTTTTACGGCGGTATTGCAGGCTACAAAGGCGGCATTGTCGACGAAGTTATGATGCGTGTGGCCGAATTAATCATGTCATTTCCGCCGCTGATCTTGGCGATGGTCATTGCGGCCGCCTTAGGCGCAAGCGTGTTAAATTCTGTATTTGCCATGGCTATTATTTGGTGGCCAAACTATGCAAGGCTGATGCGTTCGATGGTGTTGTCATTAAAAGAAAACGAATATGTAACTGCCGCCAAAGCGATGGGCGCTTCTCACAGCCGTATTTTGTTTAGAGAAATACTGCCAAACAGCATCGGTGCCATACTGGTGATGGCAACCCTAGACATCGGCAACGCCATTCTGATGTTCTCTGGCCTAAGCTTTTTAGGGCTTGGCACACAACCACCGACGCCCGAATGGGGCGCGATGGTGTCAGAAGGCGCTAAAACCTTCCAATTTTGGTGGGTGTCGGCTTTTCCGGGGTTGGCTATATTTTCGGTCGCCATTGGCGCAAACTTTGTCGGCGACGGCTTGCGCGACTTTTTAGATCCAAAATTAAAGAAAGCATTATAGGCTTAACATTATAGATTTAAATTGTAGACGTAGACAAGACACCGAGCCATGTGTATTGGTTTGCTTTATGACAAAGCATGCACAATAAAGAAACCCAAAAATGCCACGCCGTCAGCTTATATGACGGCGTGGCATTTTTGATATGTTAGGAAGGCACTCAATCTGTTCTTATATAGCTAACTATTCGGAAAACTTTCCTTTTCCGAATAGTTGTATAGATATAGTATAAGGGACGATCCTCCGTCCCCTATACTATATCTATACAACTATTCTTTCATCATACTCAAAAAATGTGGCAACACAATACCTGGCTCTTCTAAGTACATGTTCCAACGTTTCACCCATTCCAACACAATGAATCCATCATATCCACCTTTTTCAAGCAAGTCAATTGCTTCCCAATACGGCACATCGCCAAAGCCAAGCATACGATACTCGATTTTGCCATCTGTCATCACCGAATCTTTTAAATGAATATGCCGGATAAACGGCGCCAGATTGTTGTATGTATCGTCTGGCTGTTCTCCAAAATATCGGAACGGATGGTGAATATCCCATAATACCCCCAACGCCTCTGAATCAACGGATGTCATGAGTTCTTTCAATTTTGTAGAGTCTGCGTAAATACCATTGGTTTCGATCAACAGCGTCACGCCTTTCTCTTGTGCAAGTGGCAAAACTGCATGCAAATTGTTTAGAACAGCCACCTCGTCTACATACCCAGGTGCTGGATCCCGGTCACCTAAAATTCGAACATACGGCACTCCCAGTTTTGCGGCAAGGTGGATATAATCAATCGTTTCTTTTTGTGCTGCCTCTGATAGCGACGCGTCAAAGAGAAATGCGCCAGTTGCAAGACATGGTATCGTAAGATTCAGTCGGTTCAGTTCTGTTTTCACACTGTCTACGGCATCCAATGCAAAACGCGCCGTTTTGGGCAGATAAATTTCTTTTCCTAGCCCGCGTAGCTCGATGCCATCGAAGCCAAGGTCTGACGCAGATGTCAATACATCCTCCCACGACCATCCTGGGCAAACCAATGTCGAAAAACCATATTTCATATGAGACACCTCCTCATTTATTCTCCTACTGTTAACAAGCCCAGTTCTTCAACTGCCTGCTCGCGTAGCTTGTACTTCTGGATCTTACCGCTGGCCGTCATCGCAAAAGAATCGGCAAATCGTATGTACCTTGGCACTTTGTGCCGCGCCATTTGCCCTTTTACAAACTCTTTCATCTCTTCCTCGGTTGAGGTTTCTCCTGCTTTTAAGATGATATACGCCAATATTTCTTCGCCGTACTGTTGGCTCGGCACGCCGATGACTTGTACGTCTGACACCTTTGGATGGGTATATAAAAATTCTTCGATTTCTTTTGGATATATATTTTCGCCACCACGGATGATCATGTCTTTGATTCGTCCAGTAATTTTGAAATAGCCATTCTCGTCACAAGTCGCGATGTCGCCAGAATGGAGCCAACCATTTTTGATCACCTGTGCCGTTGCCTCAGGCATGTTGTAGTAGCCTTTCATGACGTTAAAGCCTTTGACAACAAATTCACCGGGTACGTTTGGTGGGCAGTCTTCCCCTGTTTCTGGGTCTACCACTTTACACTCTAAAAACGGCAACGTACGCCCTACTGTTGACACCCGCACCTCAATCGAATCATCAATTCTTGTCTGGGTACACACCGGAGAGGATTCGGTCAAACCATAGGCGATCGTAATTTCAGACATATGCATTTGATCTACCGTCTGTTGCATAACTGCCACAGGGCAAGGCGAACCCGCCATGATGCCTGTGCGAAGCGTGCTAAAATCATAGTTTGCAAATTGTGGATGTTCTAACATCGTAATAAACATCGTCGGAACGCCATGCACGCCTGTACAACGCTCTGCTTGGATTGCTTCCATAACAGGCACTGGGCTAAAATGTTCCACCGGAACCATCGTCGTGCCATGGGTCACGCACGCAAGGATGCCGAGCACACAGCCGAAGCAGTGAAAAAACGGAACCGGTATGCATAGCCTGTCCTTTTCTGTGAACGCCATACAATCGCCAATCATTTTGCCGTCATTAATGACATTGTAATGGGTCAGCATAACGCCTTTTGGGAAGCCTGTTGTGCCGGATGTATATTGCATGTTGACCACGTCGTGGGTGTCTAGGCCTGTTGTGGCCGCACGCCATTCTTCGTCTGATACGTCTTTTCCGAGTTCATACAACGCAGACCAGTTTAACATACCATCTCTGTTGCCATCTTCTATGTGAATGATGTTTTTGAGACGTGGAAATTTTTTTGATTCCCATTCGCCATTTTTGGTTCCGGCTAGTTCTGGAATCAAACCTTGAATAATATCTGCATAGTGTGAGTCTTTAAAACCATCGATCAAGACAAGCGTATGTGTATCTGATTGTTTTAGTAGATATTCTGCTTCAAACGTTTTGTAATTTGTGTTCATCGTTACCATGACAGCGCCAATTCTTGCACTGGCAAACATCGTCAATAGCCATTCGGGATAATTGGTCGCCCAGATGGATACATGGTCGCCCTTTTTTATCCCTAGCTTCAAAAATCCCTTTGCCGTAAGACTGACAAGCGCATCAAACTCTGCATATGTCTTGCGAAACGGCCGATCATGATAGACGACGCAGTCTGTATCCGGAAAACGCATCGCGACGTCATGAAGTAAATCTCCCATCGTTATTTCCCAAAGTTTGTCCATAAAAGCCTCCTTTTTCACTCTATTCGCAAAAACACACCTCAAATATACTTGGTGGCGAATATATGTATTGCATTTCATGTTGTTTTTTGATAACATATTACACGATATTACCATGTTTTACCGAAAATTTCAATATGTAACGGTTGATTAAATTATGTGAGACATTCGGCCGCTATAAGGACGGGAGGCAATGATATGTTTGACGCACGCATTACCTTGTTTGCGGGGCATTATGGAAGCGGCAAAACAAATCTCGCAGTAAATTACGCCATGCATCTTAAAAAGCACCATCCCCATGTTGCGATTGCCGACTTGGATATCGTTAACCCCTATTTCCGGACGAAAGACAGCGAAGCGACCTTTGAACAGTTGGGCATTCGGTTTATTTCGTCCGAATTCGCAAACACCAACGTAGAACTACCCGCTATGCCCAGTAACGCGGTCGCGTTATTTGACGACAAGGCGTTGTATGGTGTCATTGACGTCGGCGGAGATGATCGTGGCGCTTACGCCGTCGGACGATATGCAGACCACCTAGCAGATGAGCCTAGTAAAAACATCTTGCTTGTCGTCAACAGCTATCGCCCCCTCACGAGAACGGCAGACGCCCTTTTGGAAATCCAAAAGGAAATTGAAGCCGCCGCCCATATCCAGTTTACAGGCATTGTGAACAATTCAAATCTGGGCGCGCAAACAACCCTACAAGACATTGTGGCATCGTCGGAACACATGAAAGAAGTCGCAGAAAAACTGGCGCTCCCCCTCATGATGACCGCTGTAAAAGAAGAATTTTTGGAATCGCTTCGTGATCAAATACCCAATTTATTTGGCCTTAAAATCATAACCAAAAACGAATGGAGGATTTAATATGCCTAAAGTTAGCTTTCAAACCGACAGATGCAAAGGGTGTGGGCTTTGTGTAGACGCCTGTCCAAAAAAAATTGTCGTGCTATCCCACGATAAAATGAATCAAAAAGGGTTTCACCCGGCTGAAGTGGCTGACGAAGACAAGTGCATTTCTTGCGCATTTTGCGCGACCATGTGCCCTGACGTTGTGATCACGGTTGAGAAATAAATCGTTTTATACTATTTAATTCAAAAGGAGATGTCTGTTTTGGAAAAAGTTCTTATGAAAGGCAACGAAGCAATTGCAGAAGCCGCCATCATGGCAGGTTGTCGACATTTTTTTGGATATCCAATCACGCCCCAAACGGAAGTAGCGGCCTATATGTCAAGACGTATGCCAAAGCTAAACGGTACATATTTGCAAGCAGAAAGTGAAATCGCCGCAATCAACATGGTGATCGGTGCCGCCAGTACAGGCGTGCGCGCCATGACCTCTTCTTCAAGCCCCGGTATCGCCTTAAAGAGCGAAGGCATTTCGTATCTTGCCGGATGTGACTTGCCAGCGGTTATCGTCAACATTCAGCGTGGTGGCCCTGGTCTTGGTGGCATCCAACCGTCTCAAGCCGATTATTTTTTGGCGACACGTTCGTCTGGTCACGGCGACTTCCATATGATTGTGCTTGCGCCAAACAGCGTACAAGAAATGGTAGATTTGACGCAAAAAGCGTTCTACCTTGCTGACCTATACCGCATCACGGTTATGATCTTGGGCGATGGCATTTTAGGCCAGATGATGGAACCAATCGAACTCAAAACAATTGCGTTTGGCGATACACCTGAAAAAGATTGGGCAACCACTGGTACAGACGGCAACCGAAAGAAAAACATCGTAAACTCCTTATACTTACAAGCAGAA